>CALIJD010000065.1 GCA_938017885.1 uncultured Granulicatella sp. | reverse complement strand
TGGAGTGTCGATGATGTTGATACGGTGACCTTTCCATTGTGCTGTTGTTGCAGCAGATGTGATAGTGATACCACGTTCTTGTTCTTGTTCCATCCAGTCCATTTGTGATGCACCTTCGTGAGTTTCACCAATTTTGTGGATTTTACCAGTGTAATAAAGTACACGCTCAGTCGTTGTAGTTTTACCTGCATCGATATGGGCCATGATACCGATATTACGAGTATTTTCAAGAGAGAATTCTCTTTTTGCCATCTTCGTTCTACACCTCTTTCTATATTTCTAACAATAAGTGAGACCAAAAAGGTTGAAAAACCTTTTTAATCTTACCAACGATAGTGAGCAAACGCTTTGTTCGCTTCAGCCATTTTATGTGTATCTTCACGTTTCTTAACAGAAGCACCAGTGTTGTTCGCAGCATCCATAATTTCTTTAGCTAAACGAACTTCCATTGTGTCTTCACCACGTAGACGTGAGTAGTTTACTAACCAACGTAAACCTAATGTAGTACGACGGTCTGGACGAACTTCAACAGGAACTTGGTAGTTAGAACCCCCTACACGACGAGCTTTAACTTCAAGAACAGGCATAATGTTTTTCATTGCTTGTTCGAAAACTTCCATTGGATCGTTTCCAGTTTTTTCTTTAACGATATCAAATGCGTTATATAAGATTGTTGCAGCTTTACCACGTTTTCCATCTACCATTAAACGGTTGATTAAACGAGTAACTAATTTTGAATTATAAATTGGATCAGGTAAAACATCACGTTTTGCGACAGGACCTTTACGAGGCATTTATAATCCTCCTTTCATTTAATGAGTGTTTATTTATTATTTGTTTTTAGGACGTTTAGTACCGTATTTAGAACGACCTTGCATACGGTTGTTAACTCCTGCAGTGTCTAAAGCACCACGAATGATATGGTAACGTACCCCTGGTAAGTCTTTTACACGTCCACCGCGGATTAATACAACGCTGTGTTCTTGTAAGTTGTGACCGATACCTGGAATGTACGCAGTTACTTCGATTAAGTTAGATAAACGTACACGGGCATATTTACGTAACGCTGAGTTAGGTTTTTTAGGTGTCATAGTACCTACACGAGTACATACACCACGTTTTTGTGGAGAGTTTGTATTCGTTTGTGATTTTTTGAAACTGTTATAGCCTTTACCTAACGCTGGAGAAGCTGATTTCTCAACTGCTGATTTACGAGGTTTACGGACTAATTGGTTAATAGTTGGCATTAAGCTCTTCCTCCTTCCCTAACGGGTTCTTCTTGGTCCACACTTCCGGGCGGACCATTTTTTGTTAAAAATTAAAAGACATCACTGTCTTATAAAATGGCCTTCTTACCAGTCAGCACGACTGATTTGATTACTTATCAGGAATCAGGTATAAAAGCACCTCTAATATAATAGCATTTCTCCTTCAACACGTCAAGAATTTTCTTAAGAGAAAATGTTCCCTTTTATTCGGTACAATCTATATGGAAGAAACTTACTCCACAAATAAATATCCACCGGCTTAGCCGGTGGATATTTATTCGATTATTTATTGTTGTTAAAGAAAGACATCCACTCTCCTCGTCTTATAATAAGCATCTCTTCGGCCTTCATACAATTGTACTCCGTCTTTTTCAAAAAGTTTAGCTCCTATAATACTCTCCATTGCTATATTAGCTGAATCCTTCTTCAATTTATCCTTAGGACGTGAAATAATCAGGTTCTTTGTTTTTCTGTCACTCCCTTTGAATCGTAAATGCAGTTTCTTCTCAACAAATGTATGATGTGTCATAATTTTTCCTCCTCATTTCTATTCATAATCTAATAAGTCTTACACTTATAAAAACAAATTTAGGAGGTAAATTGCTATGCTCTAAGAGATTTTTTCTGTGAACAATTGTAATTTTGTAATGTTACTTAGGCAGTTTTTTCTTTTTTACTTTCACTTCTACATCATATCCACATCGATAAGCTAAATCCAATAGAGTAAGAATAGTTGGATTATGGTCTCCACTCTGCAACCTTGAAAGATTCGACGCTTTAAGCTCAATTTCTTTTGCAAAGTCTTCCAAAGAAAGTCCTGTCACTGTTTGTAACTTTGTCATTTGCAACGCAACTCGCTGCTTCATTATTTCCTTTTCTAAATCATACTCAAACGTCGGATATTCTGATGAAAGCTTGCAAAGTTTTGAAGTTAGGTACGTCCCCATCGTCCATCTCCTCCTTAACATTTTTTGAAAGGGTTATTAACAATCCATGTTTCCCTTTATACCAATGACCCCATTTTTGAATCATCTCTTCTGTTAACCCATCTTCTTGCAGTATTTTTAATATGGCTGCATATTTTACTTTTTCTTCGTATGAATACTCATCTAACTGATCTACCATATCTCTTTCGATTTTAAACTTACGCTTCATATCTCCCACCTCCACACCTTAAAATTATCATATATGATAATTATCACATATGATAATTTTGCTCTTTTGTAGTATTGTTTTGCTCAAATAAATATCCACCGGCTTAGCCAGTGGATATTTATTGGTCTAATTAAAAAGAGACAGGCGAAATCGCCTGCCTCAAAATAGTGATTATTAAGCTTTTCCTGTTGAACCGAAGATGTCCATTGTTTCTTTTGTAATCTTAACGATTGCATCGAAACCAGGTTTGATAATTTTACGTGGGTCATAAACACCAGCGTCTGCATTTAATTTAGCACGAACTGCTGCTGTCCATTGTTGTTGTAATTCAGTGTTAACGTTGATTTTAGCATGTCCACGTTCGATTGCTTTTTTGATTTGGTATTCTGGAATACCTGATCCACCGTGTAATACTAATGGAGCTCCTGTAGCTTCTGAGATAGCTAACATTTCATCGAAACCTAAAACTGGTTCGCCTGAGTAAGTTCCGTGAACTGAACCTAAAGCTGCTGCTAATGCATCAATTTTAGCTTCTTTAACCATACGTACACATTCGTTTAAGTCAGCGTAGTTGATTCCTCCAGTTACGCCATCTTCAGTACCACCTACAGTACCTACTTCAGCTTCAACTGAAACTCCTTTTGGATGTGCATATTCTACAACTTCTTTAGTTAATGCGATGTTTTCATCGATTGGGAAGTGAGAGTGATCAAACATTACTGAGCTGAATCCAGCGTCGATGTATTGTTTACATACTTCTACTGAAGAACCGTGATCTAAGTGTAATGCTACTGGAACAGTGATGTCCATTGAATCTAATAACGCATTTACCATAGCTGAAACAACTTTTGGTCCACCCATGTATTTACCAGCGCCTTCAGATACACCTAAGATAATTGGTGAGTTAGCTTCTTGAGCTGCTGTTAATACTGCTTGTGTCCATTCTAAGTTGTTGATGTTGAATTGACCAACAGCGTATTTACCTTCTTTAGCTTTTTGTAACATTTCAGTCATGCTTACTAAACGACTCATGTTTTAGTTCCTCCTTGATGCTTATAGCATTTATTTTTAACGGTTTTATTATAGCGTATTTCCTTTCATTTTTCCACCTTTTGTTGTTTTGTTACAGTTACTTAAGGATTAGTACGTTTTGGTTGCGCTATCTTTTTTCGAAATAATTTATACAAGACAAAGCCACCAACCGTTATACCAATAATCGTAATAGAAGACTCTCTCCATGGAATAACTACTCCGTTCGGCCTTTCATTACCATTTTCTGAACCTATATGACGTTCCCTAGCAAACTCACGCACTACTTCCTTAGCCTCATTAAACGGATAGAACTTATCTAGAGAAAGCTCACCTTTTACATTTGAGATACCTCCTTCTACTAAAGGAAATTCATGAAACAATACTTTATAAACTCCATCCACTTTTATAAGCACCACCGGAACTTGTAACTCTTTAGAAACGGCAAAAATGACCTTTTCTACATTTAAGTATTCTTTTTCAATCACTTCCTGAGCCACTTTTATAATTGAATGCGCATTCTTCTCATAAGTGCTCACATAGGCAACCGTCCATTTTCCTTGTGACTGAATCAGTTTTTCTCCTTCTTCTTTTGTCAAATATCCCTGCTTTACTTTTTGATCTATATCCGTCGAATCTGCCGGACTTCCAATATAAAGGTGCGCTTCTTTCTCCAACATAGGATTCTTTATCGGCACCACCCATTTATAGTTACTATTGATGATGATATGTTCAATCTCTTCACTATCTATGTTCTTTTCCTCTCTAAACAGCAGTACGTCATAATACATTTTGACTGCATGGTCAAAGTCAACACTTTCTATACGTTCGTCCCCATCGCGAGACATATTGAGAATTTCTTCTTCTAGATGAAGGATTTCATCCTTAGACTGAATCGAGGTTACCGTTTCACCATACACATTAGCGAATCTAAACTGCAATAGTAATAAACTTATCAAAATTGGAAAACAACAGAAGACTCTTAGCAGACACCTATTTGACTTATCCATCACCATACACCCTTCCTGTAATGATTCCCTACAACAAAACTATCAACTACTGCTTTCAACTAAATTATATATCTACCAGCCGAGTAATTCTAGAGGATATTGTGATTAAATTATTTTTTTCACACATTCTGAAATTACTATTTAAATAGGAATTAATTCGGAGTATAATACAGTTACTACAGGTTTTGGAGGGGGATTTATGAGAGGCAATTCACAGAATGACATAATCAAACGAATGGAATTTTATGGGGTTTGTATCTTATCTGCATTTACGATTACGGCAGGTTTCCTTACGCGTCCCTCTGCACAAGAAAGGTTAGAGACTGTTCAAACATCGAAGGCATCATCTGAACAAAATCAAGAGACTGCCGCTACACCAAATAACCCTCAGTCTCCACCAACGAATAAACAAGTTGCTCGCATCACTGCGAGTGGGGATATGCTCTATCACGATATCGTTTATGGCAGCGCATTTGACGGGAAATCCTATGATTTCAAAAATGACTATGAGCAAATTACGCCACTCGTATCTAGCGCAGACCTTGCGATTGGGGATTTCGAAGGGACCATTAATCCAAACAAGCCCCTTGCTGGGTATCCACTGTTTAACGCTCCTGAAGAAGTGATTCAAAGCATTAAAGACGCCGGATACGATGTACTCGACTTAGCGCATAACCACATCCTCGACACAGGCATCGAAGGTTTGAAATACACAGCCAATGCTTTCCGCAAAAATGGACTTGATATTTTCGGGGTAAAGGTCGACCCATCAGAAGGCATCCTTGTAAAAGAAGTCAACGGCATCAAAGTGGCCATCCTTGGATTTGCGTATGGTTTCAACGGTATCGAAGCGACTCTTACCGACGAAGAATACAACAATCATCTATACGATTTGAATATGCAAAGGGTGAAACAGCTCATCCAGCGCGCTGAAGAAATTGCCGACTTTACGATTGTGTTGCCACAGATGGGAGAAGAATACCACCTTCATCCAACACAAGGACAAATTGATACGTATCACCAAATGATCGAATGGGGGGCTGATGTCATTTTCGGCGGGCATCCACATGTGATTGAACCGACCGAAACCATTACCAAAGACGGTGAAAAGAAATTCATCATCTACTCAATGGGGAATCTCCTTTCTAACCAACGCGTCGAAACCTTGGAAAATATCTGGACCGAGCGTGGCGTGATTATGGATATCATCATCGAAAAAGAAAACGGCAAGACGACCCTCACAAGTGTTAAGGCTCATCCAACATGGGTTTCACGGACCAAAATCGACCGCAGCTTTATGGAAGGACCAGCTTACGACTATCAAGTCTTTCTCGCAGAAAACTATATGCCAGGCGGTCCTCTAGAACATACCGTAGACAAAGAAACACTTGAGCGAATTCAATCCGCTTATACCGAAGTACACAAACTATTAAATATTAAATTTTAAATACGCAAAAAGGCGCCTCCTACTCGATAGGAAGCGCCTTTTATTCTATTAAAATTAAGCTACACGTTCTGAAACGTATTTAATAATTTTATTTGGAGTATCGATTTCTTCGTAAGTTACTTCTGTTGGAGCCACTTCGATACCGAACTCTTCTAAGCGAACAAGAAGTTCAACGAATGCTAATGAATCCATTAACCCTTCTTCTTTTAAGTTGATGTCTTTATCTTCGTATACTACTTCATCTTCACAAATTTCTTCTAACATTTCTAAAATTCTTTCTTCCATATTTTCCTCCTACTTTCTTATATCAGTTTACGAACCCACTCAGATATTTTTCCAGAAAAAATCAAGAACCCAAACATCACTAAGTGCATCGTTATTAACCAGCTAATCACTTTATACCAGGTCTTGTTCTTATTTTTCTTATAAAACTTCGATTTTTTCTGATACCACTCGAATGCAGCCATTAAGATTCCATGATAGAATCCGTAAGCGATATAGTTTAATGTAATTCCATGCCAGAATCCCATAAAAGTCATGTTAATCATATATGCAACCATCGCTGTCGTCAACCGTTTTTTGAAGATTTTTTTACGCATGAATCTCATGACTATACGAGAGAAAACGAAATCTCTCAACCAAGTAGATAAAGTAATGTGCCAACGATTCCAGAAATCTTTAATATCCACACTAATAAACGGAATGTTAAAGTTCATTGGTGTTTCAATCCCAAGAATATTACTTGCACCCACTGCCATCAAACTGTATCCTGCAAAATCAAAGAACAAATATGCAGAATATAAATACATGTAGATTATGAAATAGGAAAAATCTTTATAGTGAATGAACTTCATTTCATGAAATACTAATCCTGAAATCACAATCTTATAGAACATACCTAAGATAAGACGAAAAATCCCGACACCTGCTAATTCGATATATTCTTGTCTTGTTCGTTGTTTATTCCAATCTTCTAAAAATCGACGACTACGATCGATTGGGCCCGAACTTAGTGCAGGGAAAAACAAGAGGAAGTGCACATAGTCTAATAGACTCATCAGCTTTACAATCAAACCATCGTAAATCTCAATAATAATTTGAATTAGCTTAAAAGTCATATAAGAGATGCCTAAAAATCCAAATCCTGAAATATCCAAAACTTGTAATATTTTCACCAAAAAGAGTGGTAGTCCTGCAAGAAAAACCATAAGAATCATTGTTTTCTTATGCTCTTTGAACTTCACACTCAGATGCATCAGTATATAACCTACTAAAACATAACCTATGATAGAGCCAAGATGCATAGGATTTTCTGCGAAAACCAAATAAACCATCAACGTAGAGAATACTAACGATAGATAGTAAGTAGATTTTTGAAAGACATTCATTATGAACGCTATTATAAGAATGAATCCCAGTGTCATAAAGAAGGATAGGCCTTCAAAATAATGCATCGACTACACAAGCTCCTTTAATTGTTTTTTATCAATCTTCCCATTATTGTTTAACGGCATTTCATCTAAGAAAACGACTTTCTTTGGAATCATATATTCCGGCACATGCTGCGCTAATTCTTTTTTGACTAATTTAACCGTTTCAAAACGTTTTTCAATCGGTTCGTTATAGACTACAAACGACGTAATAGACTTCACCTTACCATCTGCAAAAGAAGGTACGGTAGCCGCTTGACGAATTTTTGGATTTTTCAATAGATTATTATCAATATCTTCTAATTCAATCCTGTGTCCATGCAATTTGATTTGGAAATCAATCCGTCCTTCGCAGAATAATAACTCTCCTTCGAAATGCCCCACATCTCCTGTTCGATAAGCACGCTCACCATCCACCTCAAAGAAATGCTTCTGATTCATTTCAGGATTTTCGTAGTATCCTTTCGCAACTGTATTGCCGTAGATAATAATCTCTCCGCTATTTTCCCCATCAATCAAAACTGTCGTTCCTGGTTTAATAACTCCTACGGATAACGTTCCACTAATTCTTTTGTAAGTGGCATCCATGTGACCATTACTGTAGATTCTGTCGGTCCATAAGTATTTACGACTTCTGCTTTCGGGAATCGTTCCATTAGTTTTTCTACTGTAGAACTGAATAATTTTTCTCCACAGAAAACGAATTGTTCCAGTTCAGGGAGCAATTCTTCATTAAAACTTGGATCCGCTAAACACATTTCCGCGAAAGACGGCGTCGAAATCCAAACAGTCGCTTTTGATTCTTCT
>CALIJD010000064.1 GCA_938017885.1 uncultured Granulicatella sp. | reverse complement strand
ACTATCACGATGACACAGGAGAAATTCCCAAATGTGAAACTCCATTTCATCAGTGAATTTAGCGATAATCATTAACAAACTACGCTCTCTCCATCTGGGGGGAGTTCTTTTTTATCTTTAATTAAAGTCACATATAAACGGTTATTTTTCTTTGGCCACAACTCTTTCATGCTTGGAAGTTCATCCAACGAAACTACCATATCCTTATCTTCTAAACCAATATCAACGAAGACCCCCAAATCTTTTCTGACTTGAGTAACGTTCGCCCATCCATAACTTTCATTTGTTACTTCAGGAACCTTTAAGGTGAAGACTTTTTTACGGGAAGAATTTTCATATAAAAAACCCGTTACTACATCTCCAATTTTGAGGGATTCTGTAGTGTCATCTTTTTTTAGACGGAATGTTTCTCCACTCTTTTGAACGAAAAAGTACTTTTCATTTTCATCCGTAATAATGGCTTGAACAACAGTCGATAATTCACTTGTCATAACAAACCTCCTTCTTTTTACATTTGTCTTTTTATTTTACCACAAAATAGGGCTTACAGTCATTTTTATCATGTAATTTGGGCCTTTTTCTTAAAGAATATACTTGATGAATCTTTGAACTACTTACACTTGCACTCTCAAATTCATAGAAAAAAGGCTTGAACAAACCTTTTAGATTCGTTCAAGCCTTTTGATTATTGGATGAATTATAAGCGAGCTACTTTCATCATGTTTGTTGTACCTTTAATTCCTAAAGGAACACCAGCAGTGATGATTACTAAGTCGTTTTCTTTAGCAGTGTGGTGGTCACGTACTGCTTGAAGACATAATTCAAACATTTCGTCAGTTGATTTAGCGCGATCAACGATTACTGGTTTAACACCCCAGATTAATGCTAACGCACGTTGTTGACGTTCTGTTGAAGTTACACCTAAGATTGTTGCGTCAGGACGGAATTTAGAAATCATTTTCGCAGTATGTCCTGATTCTGTTGCAGCAACAATTGTTTTAACTTTTAAGTTTTTAGCTGTATGTGCTACTGAACGACCAATCGCTTCAGCTACATCGTTTTCGTTGAATGCTTTTAATTTGAATTTGTCACGTACACGGATTTCTTGTTCTGTACGAACACAGATATTTGCCATTGTACGAACTGCTTCTACTGGGTAATCCCCTGCTGCAGATTCACCAGATAACATAACTGCATCTGTTCCGTCGAAGATAGCATTCGCTACGTCACCAACTTCCGCACGAGTTGGACGTGGGTTACGTTGCATTGAATCTAACATTTGAGTAGCAGTAATAACTGGTTTACCTAATGTGTTACATTTCTTGATTAACATTTTTTGAACGATTGGAACTTCTTCCGCAGCGATTTCAACACCCATGTCTCCACGAGCAACCATTAAACCGTCAGATAAAGCTAAGATTTCGTCAATGTTGTCGATACCTTCTTGGTTTTCGATTTTTGGAATGATTTGGATGTGAGTTGCGTTATGTTCTTCTAATAATTCACGAATTTCTTGAACGTCTGAAGCACGACGAACGAAACTTGCTGCGATATAGTCGATGTCATTTTCGATACCGAAGATAATATCCGCACGGTCTTTTTCAGTAATACCAGGTAATTTTGTTTTAACGCCAGGAACGTTGATTCCTTTTTTGTTTTTAACAACACCACTGTTGTTTACCACGCAGACGATTTCGCCATTTGCATGATCTACTTCAGTAACGGCTAAACCTACTAAACCATCATCAACAAGGATGATTGAACCACGTTTAACATCGTTAATTAATTCTGGATAAGAGATAGAAAATTTTTCTTTTGTTCCTAACACTTCAGTCATAGAAATACGTACAACGTCTCCAGTTTGGAATTCAATCGCACCATTTTCCATATCATGTGTACGGATTTCTGGTCCTTTTGTATCTAAAAGGATTGCGATAACGCGTCCTGTTTCTTTACGAATTTTTTTAA
>CALIJD010000063.1 GCA_938017885.1 uncultured Granulicatella sp. | reverse complement strand
TGATAGGTAGCAACCTCTTTACGATATAGAACCTCAAATTCCGAAAAAGATATATTCATTCGTTTTAATAATCTAAAAAAATTTTTATCTGTGGTATCAGTTTCTCCTCGTTCGTATTTTGATAGTTGCGAAATTGACATAATACCATTTGATAATTCTTTCTGAGTAAGCCCTTTACACTCTCTTAAAGACTTTATTAAATATCCCAATTTTTCCATAATGTTCCTCCTACTCCAATACTCCTACCAAAAACTTTTCAAGCTTTACAAAAGTGTATTCTATTAACAAATAAATATTGGAGTTGATTTTCTATGAGAAAAAAATTGTTATTAGCTTTTCTATTCCTATCACTTTTGTTATTTTCGTCTTTTTCTAAAAATAACTTAGATTCTCCTTTAGGTTATGATGATGATATAGTTGTTATAGATGATTCTACAATTTTTTAATCTAACTACATTATAACATCTAATAAAACTGGAACAATACAAAAAACGTGGAGATTTCGTACATTCTCCACGTTTTTTCAATTAAAACATTTGATTTTTTTTAATTTTCCACAAACGCCTTTGCCTGAACGATTCGTTTCTCTAGTTCTAACAGGTCGATAAAGCGTGCTTGGCGGGCTAATTCTTTATCCCCAAGCGTCAGAATAACCGCTGGCACTGTTAAGACTTCATAGAGACTCGCCACTTCTGGATGAAGAGTGGCATCAATTTCTTCTACCGGAATCTTATACTCTTCGGCAAGTTCCTTTACTCGTGGTTTAATCGCATGACACACCCCACATGTTGGCATGGATATATATATGATTTTTACTTTGTCCATTTTCTCACCTCACTTCTATCATACCCGATAGCTCAAGAATTCTTGCAAACTTTGCTCACGGCTCAATTTTTAGTAGAAAACACTTAACAAACCGCGTCTTGATTGTGTATAATGGAAGAGTTAAGTCCAGATGAAAATCAGAAAGTGAGTGAAACAATGGGACGTAAATGGGCAAATATTGTCGAAAAGAAAACAAAATTAGATGCAAATAACAGTAAAATCTACGCTAAATTCGGGATTGAAATCTATGTAGCTGCAAAACAAGGGGAACCAGATCCTCATTCAAACCAAAAATTAAAATTCGTTATTGACCGTGCGAAAACTTATAATGTACCACGTCATATCATCGAACGTGCGATTGAAAAAGCAAAAGGTGGCGGCGATGGCGACTACCAAGAACTCCGTTACGAAGGTTTCGGACCAAACGGCTCTATGATTATCGTAGATGCCTTAACAAATAACGTAAACCGTACAGCTGCTGACGTACGTGCCGCTTACAGCAAAAACGGCGGGAACATGGGTGCGCCAGGTTCTGTAACTTACTTATTTGACCACACAGCAATCTTCGGTATCGCAAACAAAGATGCTGACGAATTATTAGAACAATTAATGGAAGCAGAAGTGGATGTTCGTGATGTTGTCCAAGAAGACGACCAAGCGATTGTTTACGCTGAACCAAACGACTTCCACACAGTTCGTAAAGCGCTAGAAGACTTAGGAATTACAGAATTCACAGTAAGTGATATCGAAATGATTCCTCAATCAGAAGTGACACTTGAAGGCGACGACTTACGTTTATTCGAACGTATGATTAACGCTCTAGAAGACAACGAAGACGTTCAAAAAGTGTACCACAACGTAAACTTAGAAGACTAATCGTCAAAAAGCAAAATGTAACATATAAGTTACATTTTGCTTTTTTGTTTCCTTTTTATTTGAGAACCCAGTTCCATCAGGTTCTTATCTCGAGGGGCACCTCACCCAGGTAGCACCTCATTAACTTTTCAGCAAAAAGGACAAAACCACGAAGAACACTTTGGATGAAATAGTCATCATTGTAGGGAATCATAACCGATGTGAATTACTGCCGCTGGAAATTCATTTCCTAGCGGCAGTTTGAAGCTCGGTAGCCAAGAGACGATAGGCTCTTGGCGGTATCCTTATAATGATGACTATTGAAACATCCAAAGATGTTCGAAGTGTATTTTGTCCGTCCTATTTATTTTGCACATACTGTTCAAGGCGGTAGCTTCCTGCTGTAAGAAGCACCATCGCCATTCCAAGAAGCACCCATACGGATGGGAACAAGGATTGAAAATCAATCGCTTTTACAATCCAATACATCGGACTGCAATAAGCAAGCACATTTAACCACAGTAAATTCGTTACAGCCCCCGTAGCCACTGGCATTCCCATTGCACTCATGATAATTACAATCAGCACTCCAATTGCCATTGCAAGTTGCGGATTTTTAAACAAACGGAATAAGAATAAATTCAAACTCAAGCTGAACATCGTTGTTGCTAGTAACATTCCTAAGAACAGACCCCAGTTTAAGTGTGGAACCATCCCTATCAACGAGAAGAAGAGCATCAATAGCGTGTTCGCACCAAACATAAAGACGAAATAGGAAAGAATAAAGGATAAGACAATCTCCAAATTCGAACTAGGTGAAACGACCGAACGTTTTAACACTAGCGATTTTTTAAATTGAATCCAGTCAGATGAAATCGTTGAGGCGTTAAAGATAACGTATAACAAAATCATCATCACAGCCATTCCCGAAGCAATCGGATTCGGCGCTGCGCTTTCCTCAATCACCATCTCTTGTGAAATGCTAGGAAGTGATTCTCCTACCTTAAGAACGCCTGCTTCTTGTAATTTCGCATCAAGCATTACTTTTTTAAGAGTTTGCATTAACTGTTCATCTAATAGAAAATCACGCGTTCCTCTCTGGGTGTTCCACACTAAAATTGTTGGAACTTTTCCAGATTTTGCGTTTTGTAAATAATGAGCAGGTACCTGGTAAATAACGGTCATCTCACCCTTTTTTAAAGCTGCTTTAGCAGATTCTAAATCTGAAAAGACATGTTCCTCATTGATATAAGGCGCAATCAATGAACGATACTCTTCATTTCCTTCCTCGAAAACAAAAGCCACAGTGGAAGCCACAGGAAGAGTAGAATCACTATTTGTATTCGTATTTTGGACAAAAAGCATCAGTCCTGACATAAGGGAAGGCATTCCAATCGTCATAAAAAGTAATGTAGGATTTTTCATCATACGCTTCAGATGAAATAGAACCATTCGAACGAATTTCATTGTTGTGCCTCCTTTCTCTTGATTCTTAAGACAAAGACAAATGACAAAATACAAAGAATTAGAGTAGCACTTGGGAGCATGTCCCCTACGGAAGCCCCGTTCATTAAGTCTACAAATGGCGCATAAATGAATCGTTGGACTAAATTACCAGATAAGAATCCAAACACTGGACTAATCTTATCTAATGGAAGAATCCCTGAACTGAAAATCAAGAGTAGGTTGACGAGTGTTGAAATCATTTGATGATTCTTCTCTGTAATCAGCGTTCCTACAATCGTTGCGACAACTCCAGTAAATAGACTATAAAATAGCGCAAATAAAAGAAGTCCCATCCAATTATTCCCAAATGTGGTTGCATCCACTAATTTCCAAGCAAGGATATATAGTAGAATCAAGAACGTATTAAAGATGACATGAGTCGCTAAATCTAAGCGCTCTTTCTCGCTAACGGAATAAGGCAAGATTTCCATCCGTTTTCGATAGCCTCCTAGTTCTTTTTGAACCTTTGAACGCCATAAAGCTTCCATTAGCATGATTAAAAGTAAACTGATACCAGTAATTGAAAAATGTTGAGCACTTGTCAATTGCGCCTCTGCTTCAACTTGTTCCATTTGAAAGGCTTGACTAGCAATCTCTTGTTGCAAGCTGGCAAGTAATGTAGCGACTTGTTCCTTGGAGATGGTCGCTGCTGGAGTCGCCTCGATTTTTCTAGCGACTTGATTCACTTCTAGCAATTGTGTAGCGATCGTCGCAAACAGCTCTTTATAGACTGCAAAAACAATATTCGAAGCTCGCCCTAATCGACGAATGACAATCGGACTATCCTGACTGCCTGATTGAATCGCTTTGGTAAATCCTTCTGGAATACTAGCAATGACTTTAGCCTCTTCTGGATTACTCGTTAATAGAATTTGCTTTTCTTCAGATAACTGTTGAAGGAGTTGAACAATTTGAGCGCCATACTCTCCCTGATCATTGTTTTCAATATAAAGCGGTACATCCACACTCAATTTGGGTTGCGCATATATTCCTCTCATCGAAAACGCTAAAAATAAAGTTAAGAGAAAAGGCGTTAAAATAATCATAAGAAGACCTTGAATTTGCTTGAAACCAGCTATTACTTCGGTCTTAATATAGCGAATGTATCTCATAATACCCTCCTTAATCTCTTAGTGTCTTCCCTGTCAATTGTAAGAAAGCTTCCTCTAAAGTCGTTTCTTTGATACTGAGCGACTTAATGACGAGTTGTTCTTGTTCCACAAAACCAATTAATTTCATCATAGAGAAAATCGTTTGGTCCACCGTAAGCTCGAGGGTTTCCTCTTTCAACAGGACATGTTGAACGCCATTCTCACTGGCTTTTAAAGCTTCTTCAAAACCATTTGGAATTCGGTCTAAGGTCAGTACTACTGTTTGCGTATGTCCGACTAGTTTTTTCACTTCTTCTTTGGTTCCGTAAGCCACTTCTTCTCCAAGATCTAAAATAAAGACACGATCACAAAGGGCTTCAATTTCTTCCATATAATGCGAAGTATATAAAATCGTTGTGCCTTGCGCGGCTAAATCTTGGATGTAATCAAAAATATATTGACGTGACTGCGCATCGACTCCAACAGTTGGTTCGTCCAAAATAAGAATCGAAGGATTATGTAACATCGCTACCGCAATATTCAATCTTCGTTTCATCCCACCAGAATAGTTTTTCACTTTTTCTTTTCTTTTATCCGTCAATCCTGCGACTTCTAGTAACTTTTCAATTTGTGCTTTTAACTCAGCACCATATAATCCATAAAGACCGCCAAAGTATTCCAGATTATCCACCGCGTTCAATTCTTCTAGCAAGGCGATATCTTGAGGTACGAGTCCTAAATGTTTTCGGATTTCTACTTTATCCGTTTTAATCGACTTTCCATTAATCAAAATATCCCCGCTATCCATTGGTTGGATGCCTGTTAAAATATCAATTAAT
>CALIJD010000062.1 GCA_938017885.1 uncultured Granulicatella sp. | reverse complement strand
TTTTCTGGCCAAAGTGTCAGTAATTTATAAGGAATGACTGCTTTAATTTTAGGAACGAGAGCTCGGATTTGTTCATCGGTTAAATCTTTAGAATCTCGGACCCCCATTTTCTTTAAAAGAGGGATATGTTCTTTTGAAACGTAAGCACTGGCAACGGTTAAAGGACCAAAGTAAGCTCCGTTTCCAACTTCATCGCTACCCATCACACTCCAAGAAGAAAAGTCCTTTGGAAGAGAAGGAGCGTCTTTTGATTTTCCTTCAGATGTTTCCATCAAAGATTCCAGCTGATTATTTTGAATAAATTCTTCAATGCCTTTTCCTTGGAATAGCACTTTACCAGATTGATAGGCAGTAATGGTTAACCCATCAATCTTCAACCTTAAAACGGCGTGTGGAGGAGGGGACTGTACATATGAAGGATATTTTGCTTCTAATGCGGAAACCTGTTTGGCTGATAGTGTTAATGTTAATGAATTCATAGTAATCCTCCTTGTTCTTTCTAAGAATACCATGAGAACATTTATTCGTCTACTCCTTCAAAAAGAGGATTATTCGTGTTTTTTTGCTCAAAAAATGATAAAATAAGATGATATTATGAGGAATGGAGATGATCTATTGTGAAACAACCGAAATCAAGAGTTAAAGCAGTAATTTCCGGAAAATCCTATACAATTATTGGGAAAAAGTCTCAACAAGAAATGCAAAGTATTGTGAGAGTCTTACAAGAGCAATTAGATCAAATCACTCGAGTATCAGACAAATTATCGAATGAAGAAGTGGCACTCCTAGCAGCAATCAATGCTATTTCAAATCAATTCGAAAAACAAGAAGAAGTCGTCGCATTGAAGAAGAGAATAGAGCAGTTAGAAAAAGAAGTGCAAAATGCGCATCATAAGCGACCTTCCATTGACTCAAAAAGAAAACAAGAATTAGAAAAACAATTTGAATTACAACAAGATTTGTTGAGAAGGTAGGGTTTATGATTACATTAATCATTTTATTTTATTTAATCGTTGGAATCTATACGGGCGCTCGTAGAGGATTAACATTACAATTAGTTTATATTGCAGGTTATTTTATTACCTTTTTAGTGGCGGTATTTACCCATGAAAAGCTAGCTAAATTTTTAACGGTATTTATTCCGTATCCATCCTATGTTCCAGGAAATCAATTAGCAATTTTCTCTCAAGAACAAGCAATGAATTTAGACCACTCATTTTATAGATTGATTTCATTTTTAGTGATTATGATTTTAGGATGGTTAGTGGTTCGCTTCTTAGGATATATTGCTAGCGAATTAACATTTTTACCGTTATTAAAACAATTTAACACGATTAGTGGTGCTGCATTAGGATTTGTTATGAACTATTTATTTGTTTATTTCGTTCTTTACGCGATTGCGATGATTCCACTGGCTCCAGCACAAAAAATGATTGAAGGCGGACTGCCAAACTTTATTATTACCAAAACTCCAATTGTGACACAAATTGTTTCAAGTTGGTTATTACCTAAATAAAAACGAGAGCGTGGAACAGATTTGTTCCACGTTTTTTAAGAAAGAAGGACTGTTATGAATTCGAAAATCGAAAAGGTTTTAGAATTTGATAAAATTAGAGCCCAATTAGCTGAATATGCAACCTCTGAAAAAGGAAAACAAATGATTAAAGAACTTCCAATAGAGGTGGAAGAAAAGGCGATTCAAAATAAAATTGAAGAAACTTCAGATGGAGTTGAGCTTCTTCGCTTAAAACAAGGGATTCCGATTCCACGGTTGAAAGATATTAGTTTTGCCTTGAAACGATTGGAATTAGAAGCGGGATTAAATGGGCGTGAATTAAGTGACATTTTACGAGTGCTCGCGACAACGCATGAGGTAGAACGTTTCTTTGAAAAAGTCGAAGAAGAGGAAATTGCTTTAAAGCGCGTCCCAAGGCTAGTTGAAAAATTAGAAAGTATCCCTGAAGTGACGAAGGAGCTAGAAGCATCGATTCGAGAAGATGGATATGTATTAGATAGTGCGTCTCCTACCTTGCATGGCATTCGAGTAGGTATTCAGAAAACGGAACAAGAAATTCGTCGCCAAATGGATCAATATCTCACTGGTAAGAATGCCCAATATTTAAGTGATACAATTATCACCATTCGTAATGACCGTTATGTACTTCCAGTAAAAGCAGAGTATAAATCTGTATTTGGAGGTACTGTACACGATCAAAGTGCAACGGGACAGACTCTCTTCATGGAGCCTCAAGCAGTTGTTAATTTGAATAATAAATTACGAGAATATCAAGTCCAAGAAAAGCGTGAAGTCGAACGCATTTTATGGGAACTCTCTCAAAAACTCATGCCATACACGAATTCATTACATCAAAATCATTATGTATTAGCACGATTAGACGTAGTGAATGCAAAGGCTCAATATGCTAATGAAATAAAGGCAACAGAACCTATTATTGACCGTCAAAATCATGTCGCGCTTTGGAAAGCGTGGCACCCACTTTTAGACCGGGAGAAGGCTGTGGCAAACGATATTATTCTTGGAGAAGAGTATCAAGCCATTGTTATTACAGGG
>CALIJD010000061.1 GCA_938017885.1 uncultured Granulicatella sp. | reverse complement strand
ATACAATTGAATTAATAGAATTATTGCGAGATTTGTAAGCTTTTATCTCTATTTATTGTACAATGTTTGTGATTTATTTACCAATTGAGTTTTTTTATACCTCTATAAGATTTTTCTATAGTCTTCTTACTAAAAAAGGACATCAGGCTTAGGAGAACTCCTAAACTTGATGTCCTTTTATGTTGGGTTTAATCTATATTTTTACTAAATTGCCCAGTCTCCGTTGCGGAAGATTGGAACTACAGTACCGTCTTCACGAATACCGTCTACATTCATTTCTGGTCCACCGATCATGAAGTCCACATGTACATCCGAACGGTTTAATCCAGCTTCTCTTAATTCTTCTTCAGTTTCGAAGTTTTCGCCACCTTTAACACTTGTAGCATATGCTGAACCAATTGCTAAGTGGTTTGATGCATTTTCATCGAATAATGTATTGAAGAATGTAATGCCTGATTGTGAGATTGGTGATGGGTCGCTTACTAGTGCTACTTCACCTAATCCACGAGCACCATTGTTTTCGAATACTAAGTCTTTCATTACTTGGTCGCCTTTTTCAGCAGATACTTCTGTGATTTGACCGTCTTTGAAAGTCACTTTGATGCCTTCGATAATGTTACCGTTGTAGCTTAATGGTTTTGTGCTTGATACATATCCGTCAGCTACGCGGAAATCTGGAGCTGAGAAGACTTCTTCTGTTGGCATGTTTGCGATGAAGTGTTCTCCTTGAGCATTGATGCTTCCAGCACTTTCCCACACGTGATTTTTAGGCATTCCTAGAGTTAAGTCTGTCCCTGGTGCAGTGTAATGTAATTTAGCAAATTGTTCTTTGTTTAAAACAGCTGCTTTTTTGTCTAATTTTTCTTCATGTTCTTTCCAAGCCGCAACTGGGTCGTCAGCATATACTCGACAAGTTGTAAAGATTTGATTCCATAATAAATCTACAGCTTCTTCTGTTGATGTTGCTTCTGGGAATACTTTTTTAGCCCATGCGCTACCTGCTGCAGCTGCTACTGTCCAGCTTATTTTATTCGATTGACCTGCAACACGCATTGGTTTTAAAGCAACACTTGTAGCTTTCATTGATTTTGCAAGACGACTTGTATCTACTCCATTTAATGCATCTGGATTTCTAGAAACAATGCTTAAACGACTTGCTTTATGATCTAATAAATAGTGCATTTCTTGTACTTTATATTCTGGAACAGTCGTAATACGATCTTCCGCAGCATATAATAAACGGTCACGGTTGATTTCATCATCACTCCATTGAACGATAACTTCGCTTGCTCCTAATTGATAAGCTTCTTTAACTAATAAACGGGCAAAAGGTGCTTGTTCCACTTCTGCATAAATTACTACAGTATGTCCTGGTTGAACATTAATTCCTGTAGACACTAGTAATTTTGCATATTTTTGTAAATTTACATCAAAATTTTCTAATACCATATTGACACTCCTTTTAAAATAACTATCTTCATCCTATCATATTTTTAGTCGAAATTCTTATAAAACACTTCATCTAAGTATAACCCATGAGAAGGTGCCGTTGGACCTGCTACATTTCGATCCATGGCTTCTAAAATCTGTTTCATCTCTTCGACTTCTCGTAAACCATCTCCAATTTGAAGCGCCGTTCCAACTAAAATGCGAACCATATTGTAAAGGAAACCTTTACCCTCAAAAGTGAAAATTAATTCATCACCGTTTCTCTTCACTTCCGCTTTTGTTACAACGCGAACTTTGGAGTCTTTATCGCTTTTTGTCGAACAAAAACTTGTAAAATCATGTTCTCCAATCACTGCTTCAAAAGCCTTGTTGATGCGGTCTACATCCGTTTTGAATGGGTGATGCAGCTCATACTGACGAAGAAACGGACTCTGCATCTGTGCAGTCGTTACTTTATAAATATATCGTTTCCCAGTCACACTATAGCGCGCGTGAAACTCTTCAGAGACCGCTTCTGCAGAAACAATCCGGATTGAAGTTGGTAATAAACTATTCATCGCACGAACGAGTGAAGCTGCCTCAATGGCTTTCGGATAGTCGATATGAACGACTTGACCGTTGGCATGCACCCCAGAGTCTGTACGTCCAGATCCACTAACTGGAATGTATTGACCCTTTGTCATCTTTTTCAGTGCCTTATTCAGTTCTGCTTGAATACTATTCCCATTCTCTTGCACTTGAAATCCAACATATGGCGTACCATCATATTGAATGACGAGTTTATATCGCTGCATCCTTTTCCCTTCTTTCAAAAAAGAGCTTGACAAGTCAAGCTCCTTATTTTTTATGCTTTAAATACAAATAATAAAATTGTAATGACCACAAGAGATACTCCTGCAATGCCATCACGCATTTCATAGTTTAGAACACGGTATTTACTACGTCCGTCTCCGCCTTGATATCCACGTGCTTCCATGGCTGTGGCTAAGTCTTCTGCACGGTTTAATGAGCTCACAAAAAGCGGAATTAAGATTGGAATAATCGCCTTCATTTGTTCGAAGAGATTTCCTTCTCCAAAATCAACCCCACGAGCTCGTTGCGCGTTCATAATTTTTTGTGCTTCATCCATTAAGGTTGGAACGAAACGAAGCGCAATCGATAGCATTAATGCAACCTCATGTACTGGAAACTTCACAACAGAAAGAGGCTTCATTACGGCTTCAATCGCATCTGTTAACTGCAAGGGTGCTGTCGTTAGCGTTAAGAGCGTCGAGAAAGAGATAATTAATACAAAGCGTAAGAAAATGAATACCGCGTTAATAATCCCCTCGGAAGTCACTTGAAGGAATCCCCATTTAAAGTAAACTTCCCCTCCACTTGTGAATAGAATTTGAAGTGCTACTGTGAATAGAATGACCCAAATTAATGGGCGAATTCCTTTCCAAAAGAATCCTAGCGGAATCTTTGACAACAGTAACGCCACGAGTGTATAGGCAATCAACAAGCCATAGGTTACCCAGTTATTGGCCAAGAAGATGACTAATACAAACGCAAATGTTCCAATTAATTTCGTTCTTGGATCTAGTTTATGAATCCATGAGTCTCCTTGTAAATAGCGTCCTAAAATCAATTTATCTAGCACTAGCCTCACCTCCTAAATTAGAGTGTGAAACCAGTAAATCCGCTAATTGATCTAAAGTCATCGGGCGCTCTTCGGTTGAAAAACCTTTTGATTTTAGCTTTTCCACAAATTGAATCGTTGAAGGAAGGCCTAATTGTTTTTCTTGTAGCCAATGTGCATCTGCGAACACTTCTTCAGGCGTACCAGTTTTTACAACAGTTCCTTTCTCACAAACAATCACGTAATCCGCATAGTCACTAACATCATTCATTTGATGGGTTACAAGAACGATGGTAATCCCTTGCTCTTTTTGCAAGGAGGCAAACATCTCCATCATTTCTTTACGACCTTTGGGATCTAGTCCCGCAGTTGGTTCATCTAACACTAACACCTCAGGCTGCATCGCTAGAACTCCAGCAATAGCAACACGGCGCATTTGCCCTCCAGATAAATCAAACGGAGACTTCTGTAAGACGTCTTCAGGAAGTCCCACAATTTTCAGTGTGTCTTTGGCAATTTGATTAGCCTCTTCCTCACTCACTCCAAAATTCTTTGGACCAAATGCAATATCTTTCTGAACGGTTTCCTCAAAAAGTTGTGCTTCAGGGAATTGGAATACGATTCCTACTTTCTTTCGTAGAGGTTTAAGATCCTTATTACTCGTTTGAGCATCTACTATACGTTCACCTAAGGTAACTGTTCCTGTAGTAGGTTTTAATAAAGCATTCAAATGTTGAAGAATAGTCGACTTCCCTGAACCAGTATGACCAATGATTGCAGTGTACTTCCCAGAAGGAATTGCAAAATTCACGTCATATAATGCTCGTGTTTCAAAGGGAGTGTTTGCTTGGTATGCGAAATTTACTTCGTTAAAACGGATGTCCATAACCACTCCACCAATCCTTCCTCATCTAAATACTCCTCAGGGACATTTATTCCTCTTTCACGAAGAGCTTCTATCAGTTTCTCAGCAAAAGGAACATCTAATCCTTTTTCAACTAGTTTGGATCCTAATTTAAAAATTTCCTTTGGAGTCCCAATTTGTTGAATTTGACCTTGCTCCATCAAAACAACTCTGTCTGCTTGAGCTGCTTCATCCAAATCATGTGTAATAGAAATAACGGTAATCTTCTTTTCTTTATGAAGCTTTTGAATCGTCGAAATCACTTCTAAACGTCCTTTTGGATCTAACATCGATGTTGCTTCATCCAAAATAATTACTTCAGGTTCTAATGCCGTTACTCCCGCAATGGCTACTCTTTGTTTTTGCCCACCTGATAAGCGGGCTGGTTCTTTCGTCCGGAATTCAGACATTTTCACCATTTCAAGAACTTTGGTTACACGTTCGAGCATTTCCTCCCGAGGAAGTCCAATATTCTCTAACCCAAAAGCAATATCATCTTCCACAGTAGTCCCCACAAATTGATTATCAGGATTTTGGAAGACCATTCCAACTGTTCTTCTTGCATCAAATACGGTCTCTTCAGTTAACGTCTTCCCATTTACAACAACAGATCCTGTGTTTGCTTCAATTAAACCATTCATAACTTTGGCCAAAGTAGATTTCCCAGATCCATTATGACCAATAATTGCTAACCATTCACCTCGTCGAATTTCTAGTGAAACTCCTGCAAGGGCTTCTCTGGCATCGTCTTCATGATAACGATAATGAATATCTTCTAACTCAATAATAGTCTGATTCAATAACGACACCCCTTTCCTTATTCTATGTATGATATAAAAAAATATGTATAAAATAAAAAAACACACTTTAATACGATGAAGTGCTTCCCCGCCAAGTGAATGACGGGAAGGCAGCGAGCTAGACTAAATAATCAAGGAAAGAATAAGGCTACCATTCAGTAGCCTCAGACTTCCCATCTTACAAAGCAAGATGATTATTACCATCATGACGCTCTTTTCAACCATCGAAAAGTGTTCGATTGAATGTTATATTAAACTAATTCAATGATAACCATTGGTGCAGCATCGCCACGACGAGGTTCTGTTTTAAGAATACGAGTGTATCCACCTTGACGTTCGTTGTAACGAGAAGCTAAATCATTAAATAATTTTTGCAACGCTGTTTCAACAACGATTTTTTCGTCTTCTTCACGAACATCTGCAACTTCGTTACGAACAAATGCAGCTGCTTGACGACGAGCATGTAAGTCACCACGTTTACCTAAAGTAATCATTTTTTCTACAGTAGAACGAATTTCTTTAGCACGAGCTTCAGTAGTAACGATACGTTCGTTAATAATTAAGTCTGTTGTCAAGTCACGTAGTAATGCTTTACGTTGTGAACTTGTACGTCCTAATTTACGATAAGCCATTTTATAATATTCCTCCTTCTTAAGAGTTTCTATTAGTCTTCACGACGTAAGTCTAAATTTAAATCGATTAGTTTTTGTTTTACTTCTTCTAGAGATTTACGACCTAAGTTGCGAACTTTGATCATTTCAGCTTCTGATTTGCTTGTTAATTCATGTACTGTATTAATTCCAGCACGTTTCAAGCAGTTATAAGAACGAACTGATAAATCTAATTCTTCAATAGTCATTTCAAGAAGACGTTCTTTTTGAGTTTCTTCTTTTTCGACCATGATTTCCATAGGAAGTGCTTCATTTGTTAAGTTAACAAAAATATTCAAGTGTTCTGTTAAAATACGAGCTGCTAAACTAATAGCATCTTGAGGTGCGATAGAACCATCTGTCCATACATCAAGAGTTAGTTTATCATAAACATTTTTTTGACCAATACGAGTGTTCTCTACTTGGTAGTTCACTTTACTAATCGGAGTATAAATAGAATCAATTGGAATAACACCAATTGGCATATTTTCAGATTTATTGTAATCAGAGCGAACATACCCACGACCATTTTTAGCGTTCATACGAACATGGAAGTGATGACCTTCTGCTACTGTACAAATGTATAAATCAGGGTTTAGAACTTGAATGTCGCTATCATGTTTGATATCGCCTGCAGTTACAACTGCTGGTCCTTTAACATCAATTTCTAATACTTTATTTTCATCTTCACTGAAAGATTTAAGCGCAATTTTTTTAATGTTTAAAATGATTGCAGCTACATCTTCAACTACGCCATCTATTGTTGAAAATTCATGTAAAACGCCATCCATTTGGATATCTGTTACTGCAGTACCAGGGAGTGACGATAATAAGATTCGGCGTAATGAATTCCCTAAGGTAGTACCATAACCGCGTTCAAGTGGCTCAACAACGAATTTACCAAATTTTGCATCTTCGCTGACTTCAATCGTCTCAATTTTTGGTTTTTCAATTTCGATCATGTTTTTTACCCCTTTCAAAACGTTCGTTCAATGTGCGATTGTCCGACAAAATTCAACAATAACAATCCATTACACACGACGGCGTTTTGGAGGACGACATCCATTATGAGGGATTGGTGTTACGTCACGAATTGCTGTCACTTCTAAACCTGTAGCTTGTAATGAACGAATAGCAGCTTCACGACCTGAACCAGGACCTTTAACAGAAACTTCTACAGTTTTCATTCCGTGCTCCATTGAACCTTTTGCAGCAGATTCAGCAGCCATTTGAGCAGCAAATGGTGTTGATTTTTTAGAACCTTTAAATCCTAAAGCACCTGCAGAAGACCATGAAACAGCATTACCATGAACGTCTGTAATCATAACAATTGTATTATTAAATGTTGAACGGATGTGTGCTACACCAGATTCAATATTCTTTTTCACGCGGCGTTTGCGTACAACTTTCTTTGCCATGAAGAATTAACCTCCTTCTTCTCTAAATTATTTTTTCTTACCTGCAATAGCCTTAGCTGGGCCTTTACGAGTACGAGCATTATTTTTTGTATTTTGTCCACGAACTGGTAAACCACGACGATGGCGAACTCCACGGTATGAACCGATTTCCATCAAACGTTTGATGTTCAAGTTCACTTCACGACGTAAGTCACCTTCAATTTTTAGTTTATCCACTTCAGCACGGATACGGTCTAACTCATCATTCGTTAATTCGCGAACACGAGTATCTTCATTAACATTAGCAGCAGCTAAAATTTGTTTTGAAGTAGTAATACCGATACCGTAAATATAGGTTAAAGAAATAACAACACGTTTTTCACGTGGAATATCCACACCTGCAATACGAGCCATACTAATGAGTACCTCCTTATATATTATCCTTGACGTTGTTTATGTTTGGGATTTTGACAAATCACCATAACTTTACCATTGCGTTTAATAACTTTACATTTTTCGCAAATTGGTTTTACTGATGCTCTAACTTTCATTTAAGTTCCCTCCTCTATTTCATTAACGGAGTCCATTATTTAAAGCGATACGTGATTCTTCCACGCGTTAAATCATACGGTGATAATTCAACCGTAACTTTATCGCCTGGTAAAATTTTAATGTAGTGCATCCGGATTTTTCCAGATACATGCGCTAAAACCTCATGACCATTTTCAAGTTCGACCTTGAACATCGCATTTGGTAATGTTTCATTAACAATACCTTCAATTTCAATTACGTCTTCCTTTGCCATGTCTTATCCTCCTTACTTGTAATAAGTTTTTACGGATTATTTGACGGACTTCTACCGTTATCTAACTTTCTAAGTATACCATTTCAGCTACAATAAATGCAAGATAACAGGCAGAGTCTAGCGAGGTTCACCCATAATTGATTGAATCGTTTGGAATAGATTGTCAATTCCACTTTCGCCATCTACATTACGTAATATGCCTTTTGCTTTATAGTAGTTTAAGATTGGTTTTGATTGTTCGATATTAATTTGAATTCGATTTTCCACTGTTTCAGGCTTATCGTCTTCACGTTGGTAAAAATCGTGAGACCCACAACGATCACATGTTCCTTCTACTTTAGGTGGATTATTTGTTTTGTGATATGTTGATCCACAGTTACGACAAATAATTCTTCCTGTTAGACGTTGCATTAAGATCTCAGGGTTCACTTCAATATTAATCACTGCATCAATTGAGCGATTTAAATCTTGCATGATTTTATCAAGTGCTTCCGCTTGAGCTTGAGTACGTGGGAAACCGTCCAATAAGAATCCTTTTTCTGTATCGGCTTGTTGTAAACGTTCCTTTACAATGCCGTTTGTTACTTCATCAGGTACTAATTCGCCTTTATCCATGAATGATTTAGCTTTAAGACCTAATTCAGTTTGTTGTTGCATAGCAGCACGGAACATATCTCCAGTTGAAATATGTGGAATTCCGTATGTAGCAACAATCTTTTCAGCTTGAGTGCCTTTACCTGCACCAGGTAAGCCCATTAAAATAATGTTCATAGTTGCCTCCTAGAATCATAACTGAGGAACTGACAAAACGCATTACTGCATCTTGTCAATTAATCTGTTATTCCTCAATAAATCCTTTATACTTACGTTTAATCGTACGCCCTTCAATTTGACGGCTGATTTCTAAAGCAACCCCGACAACGATTAGAAGGTTTGTACCACCTAGCATCAATCCTCTTGGTAAGTTCCACAATGCTGCAGCCACCATAGGAAGAATTGAAATACCTCCTAAGTAAAGAGCACCTACTGTACTCAATCGTAGTAATGTACTTGAAACAAATGATTCAGTATCTTTACCTGGACGAACACTTAGGATGTAACCACCAGATTTTTGTAAGTTTTCTGCTACTTTCTCAGGGTTCACCTGAACGAAAGCATAGAAGAATGTAAATACAACAATTAACACTGTGTATAATGTTGCACCAGCAGGCTTAGTAAAATCAAAAATGTTAGTTGCAATTTGGTACCAGCCAGACTCACTATGATCATTAGCATAAAGACTTAAAATCGTCGATGGTAATGTCATGAATGAACTAGCAAAGATAACAGGAATTACCCCTGCAGAGTTGATTTTTAATGGTAACCAAGATGTTTCACTTGATCCTGTTGCACGTTTTGAGTAGGAAATTGGTAAGCGACGTTGTGCTTGCTCAATATAAACTACCAACATAACGACTAAAACAATCGCTACAATCAATGCAACCGTGAATCCTATTGCACGATATAATTCAGTGTCTGCACGACCTTGAATTTGTTTTACATAGAATTCATAAATATCATGCGGCATTCTTGCTACGATACCTGCGAAGATTAGAACAGAAACACCATTTCCAATCCCCTTAACGGTTATCATGTCCCCTAACCATGTAAGGAACATTGAACCAGCTGTTAACACAAGCGCAATCATTAAAAATGTTTTAATTCCTGGATTATTAATTAAGCCGTAATTTGACCAAACATTAAATCCGAATGAAATTGCATAAGCTTGGAAAAATCCAATAACAATTGTTAAATATCTCGTTGCTGTATTTAATTTACGACGACCTACTTCACCTTGTTTAGACCATTCAACGAATGTCGGTAAGAGATCCATTTGTAACAATTGAACAACAATCGAAGCAGTGATATATGGTGAAACCCCCATTGAGAATAATGAGAAGTTTGATAAAGCACCACCGCTAAATGTATTTAACAACCCGAAGATTCCTGTTGTTGCAAATGTTTGAATTGCTCCAGCATTTACACCAGGAACCGTTACTTGTGATCCAATACGAAAGATAATTAGAATCATCAATGTGAATAATAGACGATTTCTAATTTCCTTCATTTGAACAGCATTTTTTAGTAGAGTGAACATTAGATCACCTCTACAGTTCCACCTGCAGCTTCAATAGCTTCTTTTGCTGCTTGCGAGAATTTATTTGCTTTTACAGTTAACTTACGTTCAAGTTTACCATTAGCTAACACTTTGATACCGTCTTTTTCGTTTTTAACGATACCAGCCTCAACTAGTACAGCAGCAGTTACTTCTTGACCATCTTCAAAACGATTTAATGTTTCAAGATTTACAACTGCATATTCTTTACGATTAATATTTTGGAAACCACGTTTTGGAATACGACGGAACAATGGAGTTTGTCCACCTTCGAATCCTAATCTAACGCCACCGCCTGAACGAGCTTTTTGACCTTTGCTTCCGCGTCCAGCAGTTTTACCATTTCCTGAACCTTGACCTCTACCAACACGGTTACGTTCTTTACGAGAACCTTCAGCTGGTTGTAATTCATGAAGTTTCATGTTCTGGGCACCTCCTCTTATAAGTTTTAAATTAAACTTCCTCAACATCCACTAAATGTGAAACTGTGTTAACCATACCTTTAATTGCTACGTTAGCTGGTTTAACAACTGTTGAACGAATTTTTGTTAAGCCTAATGCTTTACAAGTATCGATTTGGTTTTGAGGACGTCCAATCAAGCTTTTCTTTAAAGTAATCTTTAATTCTGCCATTATAATGTCCTCCTTATCCTAAAAGTTCTTCAACTGATTTGCCACGTAAAGCAGCAACATCTTCAACACGTTTTAATTGTTTTAATCCTTCGATTGTAGCACGAACCATGTTAACTGGTGTGTTAGAACCTAAAGATTTTGAAGTTACGTCTGAAATACCTGCTAATTCAACAACGGCACGAACTGGTCCACCTGCAGCAATTCCTGAACCGGCTTGAGCTGGTTTTAACAATACGTTACCACCGCAGAAACGACCGATAACTTCGTGAGGAATTGTAGAACCACTAGTTGGAACTTCAATAAGGTTTTTCTTAGCATCTTCAATAGCTTTACGAATAGCTTCTGGTACTTCTTGAGCTTTACCAGTACCGAAACCAACATGTCCATTATGGTCACCGACAACTACTAAAGCAGCAAAACGTAAACGACGTCCACCTTTTACAACTTTTGTAACGCGGTTAATCGCAACAACACGATCTTCTAATTCTAAGTTTCTTGCATCAACATTAACCATGAATTGTGGATCCTCCTTTTCCTAGAATACTAGTCCATTTTCACGTGCTGCTTCAGCTAAAGCTTTTACACGTCCATGGTATAAGTATCCACCACGGTCAAAGACTACTTTCTTAATATTTTTTTCAAGTCCGCGTTCTGCAATTAATTTACCTACAGCAGAAGCTTCCTCAGTTTTTGTTCCGTTTTCTACATTAGTATCTAAAGTAGAGGCACTTGCTAGCGTCACACCCGCTACGTCATCAATTAATTGAGCGTAGATGTTTTTGTTAGAACGAAAAACGTTCAAGCGTGGGCACTCAGCAGTACCAGAAATTTTGCGACGAACACGTGCGTGACGAGTTTGACGCACTTTATTTTTGTCTGGTTTTGTAATCACAATTTTCACCTCTTATTAATTAATCATGCTGCATCAAGCGCAACAAAAGGTAAATAATCACTAAAATTATTTACCTGTTTTACCTTCTTTACGACGTACAAATTCATCAACGTAACGAATTCCTTTACCTTTATAAGGCTCTGGAGGACGTACGCCACGAATGTTAGCAGCTAATTCACCAACTTTTTGTTTGTCATAACCTTTAACGATTACTTTTGTATTTGAAGGAACTTCGATTTCGATACCTTCTTCTGGAGTGAACTCCACTGGATGAGAATATCCAACGTTTAATACAAGTTTTTTACCTTGTAATTGAGCACGATACCCAACCCCGATTAATTCCAATTCTTTTTGGAATCCTTCAGTAACACCAACTACCATGTTGTTGAATACTGCTCGAGTTGTTCCGTGGATTGTTTTGTTTTCTTTTGAATCATCTGGACGAGTAAAAACTACTTCACCTTCGCGTTGTTCTAAAGAAATGTTTTGGTTGAATGTATAAGTTAATTCACCTTTAGGACCTTTTACAGTAACTGTGTTGTCCTTTAAGTCTAATGTTACCCCTGCAGGAATAACGACTGGTTTATTTCCGATACGGCTCACTTGGCTGCACCTCCTTATTTTCTAGATTACCAAACGTATGCTAGAACTTCTCCACCTACGTTTTTAGCTCTTGCTTCTTTATCTGTGATAACACCTTCAGATGTTGACACAATTGCAATTCCTAAACCATTTAACACTTTAGGAACTTCACCTGTTTTAGCATAAACACGTAAACCAGGTTTAGAAATACGTTTCAATCCTGTGATTACACGTTCGTTATTTTTTCCATATTTCAATAACACTTTCATGATGCCTTGTTTACCATCTTCTTCAACTGAGAAATCTTTGATAAATCCTTCAGATTTTAAGATGTTTGCAATAGCAACTTTCATGTTTGATGACGGAACTTCTAGTGATTCGTGACGAACCATGTTCGCGTTACGAATACGAGTTAAGAAATCCGCGATTGGATCTGTCATAACCATTAATGAGTACCTCCTTTATCAAGTAGTAATGATTACCAACTTGCTTTCTTCATTCCTGGGATTTGCCCTTTATAGGCAAGCTCACGTAAACAAATACGGCAAAGTTTGAATTTACGATAAACTGAATGTGGTCGACCACAACGTTCACAACGAGTATATTCTTGAGTTGAATATTTTTTTGGACGTTTGTTCTTTGCGATCATTGATTTTTTAGCCAAACTACTCGCCTCCTGTGAGTTTAATTTTTATTTTTGGAAAGGCATTCCAAGTTGAGTTAATAATTCTTTTGCTTCTTCGTCTGTATTAGCTGTTGTTACGATAACAATATCCATACCGCGAACTTTGTCTACGCGATCGTAGTCAATTTCTGGGAAGATTAATTGTTCTTTAACACCTAATGTATAGTTACCGCGTCCATCAAAAGATTTTTTAGAAATCCCACGGAAGTCACGTACACGAGGTAATGAAACTGTTACTAACTTGTCTAAGAAGTCATACATACGTTCACCACGTAGAGTAACTTTAGTTCCGATTGGCATACCTTCACGTAAACGGAAACCAGCGATTGATTTCTTCGCAGTTGTTACAACTGGTTTTTGACCAGAGATTAATGTTAACTCTTCAACTGCTTTTTCTAAGTTTTTAGCGTTAGATGTTGCATCACCAACACCCATATTAATAACGATTTTTTCTACTTTTGGTACTTCCATAATTGATTTGTAGTTAAATTTTTCAACTAATGAAGGTACTACTTCGTTTTTGTATTTTGCATTTAAGCGATTCATGCAGGATGGTCCTCCTTCCTCAAATTACTGAATTATGCTTTATTACGACCTTTAGGTACACGTACCTTTTCACCGTTTTCTACTTTAAAGCCTGTACGAGTTGCTTTACCTGTAGTAGGGTCTACGAACATTACGTTTGAAACATGAATTGGAGCTTCCACTTCAACGATTCCCCCTGTTTGGTTCGCTTGAGATGGTTTTTGATGTTTCTTAACAATGTTAACACCTTCAACGATTACACGGTCTTTCTTAGGAAAACTTTTTAAGATTTTTCCTTCTTTACCTTTGTCTTTACCTGAGATTACTTTTACGATATCACCAGTTTTAACGTGCATGTGTTACACCTCCTTCGATTTTGATGAGAATTATAATACTTCTGGAGCTAATGAAACGATCTTCATGTAGTTGTTATCACGTAATTCACGTGCAACTGGTCCAAAGATACGTGTTCCACGAGGGCTCTTGTCATCACGAATGATTACACATGCATTTTCGTCGAACTTAATGTATGAACCGTCTTTACGACGTGCACCTGATTTAGTACGAACGATTACAGCTTTAACGACATCCCCTTTTTTAACAACTCCACCTGGTGTTGCTTGTTTAACGGATGCAACGATTACGTCACCGATATTAGCTGTTTTGCGGCCAGATCCGCCTAGAACTCTAATTGTTAACACTTCACGAGCGCCTGAGTTGTCAGCCACTTTTAGTCGAGTTTCTGTTTGAATCACTATTGGTTCCTCCTTTCAAATGTATACACAATTGAAATTAAATAATTACTGCTTCTTCAACAATTTCAACTAAGCGGAAACGTTTTGTTTTTGACAATGGACGAGTTTCCATAATCTTAACAATGTCCCCAACTTTTGCTGAGTTATTTTCATCATGAGCTACAAATTTTTTCGTATATTTAACACGTTTACCATAAGTTGAGTGACGTTTGTAAGTTTCGATTGCAACTACTAACGTTTTGTCCATCTTATCTGAAACAACGCGTCCTTGATATACTTTACGTTGGTTACGTTCTACAGTCATGTTCATTGCCTCCTTTGCTGATGATTATTTTTGCAATTCTTCTTGACGCAATGCAGTCTTGATACGCGCAATTTGTTTACGTACTTCACGAATGCGTGCTGTACCTTCTAATTGCCCTGTAGCAAGTTGGAATCGTAAGTTGAATAGTTCTTGTTTTAATTCGTTTTCTTTTTCAACAAGTTCAGCAGTGGATAACCCTTTAAGTTCTTTCTTAAGTTCATTAACCTTCATTCGATTCACCACCATTTTCTTCGCGTTTCACAAATTTTGTTTTAACTGGCAATTTGTGTGATGCCAAACGTAAAGCTTCGCGTGCTACTTCTTCTGATACGCCAGCGATTTCGAACATCACTTTACCGCGTTTAACTGGTGCTACCCAACCTTCAGGTGCCCCTTTACCAGAACCCATACGAA
>CALIJD010000060.1 GCA_938017885.1 uncultured Granulicatella sp. | reverse complement strand
GCTATTTAGAGCTTTTAACTATTAAAGTAGGGGGGGCTTTTTTTCGTCCCTCGACTGAGTGAACTTTAACAAACTTAGTAATAAGTTTTATTGCTTCTCAGTAAGGGAAGGTTTTGGATGAATGTGTTTTTTTCTTTGACTTAGAGACTTTTTTATAGATTAAGGTTTTGGTTTGAGGAGAAGAGTGAAGAATAGTAGTAAGCGCAGTGTTGAACAAATGTGAATAGGCACTGGAGGGGCTCTTTTTTGAAAAAGACTTTTGTAAACGAATTTTAATAAACAGTAAAAAGGGCATGATATCAAGAATTATGATGCCTTTTTATTATTTTTTAAAAGTTGTTTCTTGAAATTGAATGTTCAATGTGGTACATTCACAATTAAGGGGTAGAAAACGCTTTTAGTATACACTATTGTGTGCTTTTTATCACAAAGAAAACGTAGGAGAAATAGAGCTTGGAACAGTATCATACAGGTACCATTCGATTGATGGGAACCGTCATCGAATTGAAAATTGCGCATCCAGAAGGCGAGCGTTTAGTGGCCGAAGTGTTCGAGCAATTGAAGCGATATGAGCATCGTTTTAGCGCGAATGACCCAACTTCAGAATTGATGGCGGTAAACTTGGCTGCTGGGAAACATGCGGTTAGTGTTCATCCAGAGATTTTTCATTTAGTGAAAATGGGACTGGAGAATAGTTTGGCTGCGGAGAGTCGGATGAATATTCTGATCGGTCCGGTGGTGCAAACTTGGCGAGTAGGTTTCAGCGATGCAAGAGTACCAACAGATGAAGAAATTCAAGCCAAACTTCAACTAACCGATGCAACAAAAGTCGTTTTAGATGAAGAGAATCAGACGATTTTTCTGCAAGAAGAAGGAATGCGGATTGACCTTGGTTGTATTGCAAAAGGTTATATTGCGGATCTGGTGATGCAACAGCTGAAAGAGCATGGAGTGACCTCTGCACTGATTAACCTGGGTGGGAATGTTCTCACGCTAGGTCCCGCTATTCATCATGAAGATGGGAATTGGTGGATTGGCATCCAAAATCCAAAACTTCTACGCGGAGAAAACGTAGCTCTTCTTCCGATTCATGAGGAATCCATTGTGACATCGGGTGTCTATGAGCGGGTGCTCGAAGTGGATGGTAAAAAATACCATCACATACTCGACCCGCAGACGGGATATCCTGCCGAAACAGATGTGAGCAGCCTCACAATTGTTTCTAAGCAATCGGTTGATTGTGAAATCTGGACAACGCGACTTTTTGGAAAGAAAGCCCATGAAATTTTATTTGAAGTGGAACAACACCCTCATATCGAAGCGGTAATGATTTTAGAAGATAATCGTATTTTCTATACATCAGGACTTGCTTCAAAGATTCAATTACTCGAAAGGAAGTACTCAAATGGTTAAATTAATCGGTTTAGTCGGAACAAACTCTAAAAAATCAACAAACCGTCAACTATTACAATACATTCAAAAACATTTTTCAGAACAGGCTGAAGTTGAACTTGTGGAAATTAAAGACATTCCAATGTTCAACAAACCAACTCCTAAGGCTGTGCCGCAAGAAGCACAAGCCATTGCAGATAAAATCGCTGCAGCAGATGGAGTAATCATTAGTACGCCAGAATATGATCACTCATGCCCAGCTGTATTAATGAACGCTTTAGCATGGTTATCTTATGGTATCTATCCATTATTAAATAAACCTGTCATGATTACAGGAGCATCTTACGGGACACTCGGTTCTTCACGTGCACAAAGTCAATTACGTCAAATCTTAAACGCGCCAGAAATTAAAGCACGTGTTTTACCAAGTGATGAATTCTTATTAGGTCACGCCTTACAAGCATTCGACGAAGAAGGTAACTTAAAAGATACAGTGACTGTTGAAAAATTAGAAAAGATTTTCGAAGATTACTTATTATTCATTGAAATTACAAAACAATTAGTTCGTGCAAACGAAGCTCGTGAAAAAGAAGCGAAAAACTTCTCATGGGACAGTTCTAAAAAATAAGGAGTGACAGTAGAAAATGAAAATTATTGGTATCGTAGGATCAAATGCGGAATTTTCGCATAACCGTTTATTATTACAATTTATCGAAAAGAAATTCAGTGACTTATTCGAGTTTGAAATCTTAGAAATTAAAGATATTCCAATGTTCAACCAAGACGAAGATCAATCTAAGAGCTTCCCAGTACAATACATGTACAACAAATTAATTCGTGCAGATGGTGTGATTATCGCGACACCTGAACACAACCACACAATTACAGCTGCGTTGAAGAGCACATTAGAATGGATGTCATTCAACTTACACCCATTCGAAAACAAACCTGTGATGATTATGGGAGCTTCTCACTATGACCAAGGGACTTCACGTGCACAAGTGCATTTACGTAAAATCTTGGATGCTCCAGGGGTAAACGCATATGTATTACCAGGGAACGAATTCTTATTAGGAAAAGCAAAAGAAGCATTTGACGAAGAAGGAAACATTAAGAGCGAAGGAACAGTAGCGTTCTTACGTTCATGCTTAGAAAACTTCGTGAAATATGTGGAGGTAGTAAAAGTGTTACGTAAACCATTACCAACACCACCAGAAGATTTAGATTGTACAAACCCAATTTCTACAACAGTTCAAGGGGTAGATCCAGATGATCCAGAATGGGTTGAAAAAGCAAGTGAAATCGTTGGGGCTGCTCAAGGGAACGACTATGTTCGCCTAGACCACGGTTTATTAACGGTTGACCAAATCGATATGTTCTTAAAAGCTTTACCATTTGAAGTAACATATGCCGATGACAACAACCAATTCTTGTACTATAACTTCAACAAACCAGCAAACAAAATGTTGGCTCCACGTGTGCCATCTCAATCTGGTAACCGTTTAGGAACTGTTCACCCACCACGTACATTCAAAAATGTGGAATACCTCATTGCGAACTTACGTGCAGGAAACGTGGATTACTTCCGTACAATCGTTCCGAACACTCCACCAGAAATTATCAACGTACACAACTACCAAGCAATGTACTATCCTGATGGTTCTTATGCTGGAATCAACGAAATCGTATTTGACTTCAA
>CALIJD010000059.1 GCA_938017885.1 uncultured Granulicatella sp. | reverse complement strand
AAAACGGGAATGTAACAATTGCCGATGATTACAAGTCCGTGATCTTCACAGCTCCTTCTAACAGCAGTGGAGATTTCGTTGAAGTTCATGTGATTTTCCCACAAACATTGACTCCAGGAAATACCAATGTAGTGAACCGAAAAGCCTTTGATGAGATTGTGGCGCAAGAAGAAAAATTGTTGCAACAAGAAGAAGGCATGAAGACGCTAGGGTCTATCGGTGTGTACATCGGGTGGATACTGCTATTTGTTAACTTGATCTTTGCATGGGTTAAAGGCTTCTTTGCCAACCGTAAGAGACTGCAAAAAGTTCCTCACGTTCCAGATCATCTTTTTGAAATTCCTGAAGATATTACTCCGGCTATTATGAACAAAGCGATTTATGGCAAGAGTACAATGAAAGATTTAAGTGCAACGGTTATGGATTTAGTCCGCAAGAAGATTTTAACCTTGTCGGAAACACAACCCCATGAAATTAAACTCGTTGGAGATGTATCGAAACTTCTTCGTCACGAGAAATTGGCAGTGAAATTGCTCTTTGAAGACGTGGGTGGTGGAGATGATACCATCTACCTAAAGGATATTAAGGAATACGCTGAAGATCATCCAAAAGCGTATTATAATGCAGCCACTAGTTGGTTGAATGCGGTCGATACGGCTGCAGAAAAACATCGTGTCGATCGTTTTACAAAAGGAGAACCAGAGGCGAGAAACTATTTTGCAGGTTGTTTTGTATTCCTGCTTGTAGCAGCCACTTTCGGGTTAAGCCTTTTAAGTAAGAACCCAGTATTGGTTGCCCTTACGTTTTTCTTTGCTCTTATTCTAATTCCTCTAACATTAATCGGAGGAGGAGCAGCAGCGAAGAGACGTACGCTGGAAGGTGAGTACCGTTACCGTCAATGGCAAGCCTTTAAACAAATGCTGAAAGATCTCTCTCCAATGAAGAGAATTGAAGATTTACCAAGTATTCAACTGTGGGATCACTTCTTAGTTTATGCCATTTCTTTAGGCGTAGCGGAACATGTGATTAAAGTGTTGAAGAAATTAATACCAGACCAACTACCAGACAGTGTGTTCTATTCAAGTCAAACCGGAACGATTTATTATCCTATTGCGGACTTTAATAGTGCCTTCTCAAGCTCATACAATAGTTCTAGCTCTTATGTCAATGGAGGTAGCAACTCTGGCGGGTTCGGCGGAGGATTCTCTGGAGGCTCTAGCGGTGGTAGTGGTGGTGGATCCGGCGGTGGCGGATTCTAACGAAGGAGAATTTATGTTAAATGAAATGATGCACAGACCTGTTGTCAAACCGGAACTGGTCGAGTACATGCGCACAAGTCAACGCCGTTTTCCGGGTGGCTTAGGCGAACTAGAGAATATGGCTAATGAATTAGGAATTCCCATTATTCCTCATGAAACAGCCGTTTTCCTAGATTTTATAGTTGGACTAACCCAACCGAAGAATATTTTAGAAATTGGGACAGCAGTTGGATTCTCAGCGAGTCTAATGGCTACAGCTTCACCACAAGCAAAAGTAACCACCATTGACCGCTATGAATTGATGTATAGCCGTGCCAAAGCCAACTTTGAAAAATTAGGTTTAGCCGACCGAATCACTCAATTGGAAGGCGATGCAGCTGATATTTTACCAACGCTAGAACAAGGGAAATATGACTTCCTCTTTATGGACAGCGCCAAAGCAAAATATATTGAGTTCTTCCCCTACTGCATGGACGTTCTAGAAGTTGGCGGAGTGCTGGTCGTGGATGATATTTTCCAAGGTGGAACGATTTTAGAAGATGTGATGGAGCGCCCAAGACGTGTGCGTAAAATTCATCGCCGTCTCAATATGTTCCTTGATTTAGTACAAAGTGACCCAACCTTAAAATCGACTTTACTTCCTTTAGGGGATGGGATTATTATGATTCAAAAAATGGAAGAGAAAGATTTTAAATATATTTTAGAAGACTTGTAAATTAATCATGGAAATATGGCTTGAAAAGTTTTACAATAAGTAAGAATGACAAAGAAAGGAAGTTTTACAATGACAGATAAAGTGCGTGTACGTTATGCACCAAGTCCAACAGGGCACTTGCACATCGGGAATGCTCGTACAGCCCTATTTAACTATTTATTCGCGAGACATTATGGTGGAGAGTTCATCATCCGTATCGAGGATACTGACCGCAAGAGAAATCTTGAACACGGAGAAGAAAGCCAATTAGAAAACTTAACATGGCTTGGAATGGATTGGGATGAAGGTCCAGACAAACCTGGCAAATACGGTCCTTACCGTCAATCAGAACGTGAACACATTTATAATCCACTCATCGAGCAATTAATTGCTGAAGACAAAGCGTATAAATGCTATATGACAGAGGAAGAATTGGAAGCAGAACGTGAAGCGCAACGTGCTCGTGGCGAAATGCCTCACTATAGCGGGCAACATGCTCACTTAACACAAGAGCAACGTGACGCTTTTGAAGCAGAAGGACGCACTCCTGTTGTTCGTTTCCGTGTTCCAAAGACTGGTACCTATGCTTTTGATGATATCGTTAAAGGTGAAATCTCATTCGAGTCTACAAGCGTCGGTGGAGACTTCGTTATCTTAAAACGTGACGGAATGCCAACATACAACTTTGCAGTAGCAGTGGATGACCACTTCATGGAAATCACTCATGTTTTACGTGGAGATGACCATATTGCCAACACTCCAAAACAATTAATGATTTACGAAGCGTTTGGTTGGGAACCACCACGTTTTGGACATATGACATTAATTATTAATACGGAAACAGGTAAAAAATTATCAAAACGTGATGAATCAATCCTACAATTCATCGAACAATATAAAGACTTAGGGTACTTGCCAGAAGCGATGTTCAACTTTATCGCGCTTCTAGGATGGTCTCCTCAAGGTGAACATGAAATCTTCAGCCGTGAAGAATTCATCGAAATCTTCGACGAAAAACGTCTTGGTAAATCACCAGCAGCCTTCGATCCGAAGAAATTAGAATGGATTAACAACACATACGTGAAGAAAACTCCATTAGAAGAAGTGGCTGAAATGGCGATTGCGCAATTGAAAAAAGCGGGAATCGTATCGGAAGAAGTTTCTCCTGAAGAACATGCATGGTTAGTGAAATTAGTGGCGTTGTACCACGACCAAATGAGCTACATGAATGAAATCGTTGCTTTATCAACATTATTCTTCAGAAAAGATTTCGAAGTGGAAAATGACGAAGCAAAAGAAGTGCTTCAAGGTGAAACTGTTCCAACGGTATTGAATGCTTTTATGTCTAAATTAGAAGCGATGGAAACTTTTGATGAGCCAAGTATTTTGGCAGCCATTAAAGAGGTTCAAAAGGAAACTGGCGTGAAGGGTAAAAACTTGTTTATGCCAATTCGTGTGGCAACGAGCGGACAAACACACGGGCCGGCTATCGGTAAGACGATTGAGTTGCTTGGAAGAGAACGCAGCATTGCACACATCCAAGCCGCACTTGCTCTTATTAAATAAAAGCTGACAGAAAGGGTTAACGCAAACTGCGTTAACTCTTTTTTGTGCTTGAAAGTAGGAGAAAGGACCTTACGGTCCGATATACTCGAGATTCCCTCGGATGTCTTCATAATAGCTATAATGGGGTATCGGTTCGAGCCTAGGGTCTCTCACCTTTAAAGCTTCAAAGCAGGAGTACGTCCAAGAGTGGACTACTCCTGCTAATTCACATTTAATACGATTTCCCATTATTGCTATTATAAAATCCGAGGTTTCTCTCGTATATCGTCCCTTTCTGCCATAAAAAGGTTAATCCTTTCTTAAATAAGAGAGTGCGACAGGTGTGTGCAGGCTGAGTTCTCTGGCGCGGGGAAGGGAGAATATGAGGTGTGTGCTAGTAATGGACGCAGATAGGGAAAGTGCTGGGGAGGAAAAAGAGCAAAGAAAAAACGGATGAGGATTCATCCGTTTTGTTGTATTTTGTGACAGAAGAAGGTGAGTGAGAGTAGGTCTGCGCTACCTCCAGGGCTGAGGTTACGCTCGATAAGGACTTTGTCGTAGTCTTCTAATTTGGAGACAAGCTCTTCTTCTGAGAGCGTTTGGGCTTCGTCAAAGAGGAGTTTAGCTTCTTGTTGGACCTTCTTATACGCATCGATTCCGCCACGGTGAATGAGGTTTCCGTCTTCGACAAAGGTCATAAGATATAGAAGAAGGAGTAAGTCGCGGTGACGTTTGGATAAATGTTCTATCGATTGGTAGTAGTCCAGCGCTTTTGCAAGGCTTGGGTAGCCAGTTGCTGCTTCGCCTCGGATTCCTGTGATGCCATGTTCAATGTAGAGTTTTTCCCCATACGAAAGATGTTCTTTTCGGTCGAGATTGGCAAAATCCACTTCAATGAGATGGCGCGTCATGAGTTGGCAGTGGTGCAAAGCTTCTGGAATGTTGCCTTTTGTATGAGCGGTGGCACCTAAAATCAGCGCAAAGGAGAAATTAGCTCCTTTATGGGTATTGATATGGTTTGTGGCAGCCATCATCGCGTCTTCTGCTTGTTTTCCAAGGGCGCGGAGCTCGTTGAATAAGTCAAGTGGAGTGCCGTTATGGTTCTCTCCTGCTTTGGCGTAGGCGAGTAAATAAGGACGTAGCGCTTCGATGCTTTTGTAGAAGGTGTCCTTTGTCATGTCCTTATGAGCTCCGTTAGAAATAGGGTCTACTAAGCCAGGTTTTGGCGCGAGATTCACTTCTTGAAGAAGGGCGTCTGTTGCCGCTTGTGCTAAAAACTCAGGATTAATCAATGTGCAATGTCTCCATTTGTTTTAGGATAAATTGCAAAGAGCGGTCTAAGTGTTCATGAGTAATGAGCGTGATTTGTTCCACGTCTTTGTTGAGCATTCCGCGATAGATGAGTTTGTGTTCGTTCAGCGCTTTTGTGCGGCGTTCGGATGAACGAATCGATAAGTCACGGAAGTATATCACGTAAGTACGGAGTTCGTTGACGATTTCTTTTAGACGAGTCATTTGACATTTTTCGTAAATAAAATCATTAAAGGTTGTGAAGTTAGCCAGTACTTCATCTACTTTATCTTCAGCGTTTAGTTTATCGCATTCTTCTAAGATGGCTGCGAGCTCTTCGAAATCTTTCTTCGTCATGAGTTTCATGGCATTAATGGTTGCTAAGGTGTCGAGGGACTTTCTAATTTCAAAGATTTCATGGGCGTCTTTGATGGAAATTCCTTTTACAATAACGCCGATTTTAGGAATGTGTTCTACTAACAATTCTTTCGTTAATTCATTTAAGGCATATCGAATAGGAGTTCTGCTGATATTTAACTCAGTCGAAAACTCTTTTTCGTTAATTCTTGTGCCGGCAGGAATCTCCCCTAAAATAATCGTTTTACGAAATGCTTCGTAAAGTGAAATTTTGAGAGGTTTATTTTGAGTAATGTCTAGATTGTTTTTAACTGCTTGAATGACTGCTGACATAATAGCCTCCTTGAATTTGTTCTATGCATCAGAAATAGTATAAACGAAAAGAGTGAAAAATGCACAAAAAAGACTTGTTAGGCTGGGCCTGAACAAGTCTTTTTCACAAATTCAATTGTTTACTTATTGTGGTAAGTATAATGGCATGTGACCCATTAATACGATTGTTACAACGAAGATTACGAAGATAACAGCTGCGTATTTAGCTGATTCTTTTTGCCATTCACCCATGTCTAATCCTGTTAGACGTAATAGTAAGTAGATGAACGCTACTAATGGGCTTAATAAGTGGAATGCTTGACCCATTAATGAAGCTAATGCCATTTGCATATCAGTGAATCCGTATTGACGTCCAACTTCAGCGAATGGAATTAATACTCCATAGTAGAATCCGTCGTTTGTTAAGAAGAATGTACCAGGTACTGAGATAATTGCGATAATTAATGACCAGAAGCCTGCTAATTGTTCAGGGATAATTTTAACGATGCTGTTTGTTAAAGCAGTCGCCATTCCAGTTCCTTGGAATAATCCCATGAATACTCCGGCAGCAAATACAAGTAATACTACTTGTACAGCATCCCCAGCGTTGTCCCCAATACGTTTCGCTTGAGATTTTAAGTCTGGGTAGTTGATCATTAAGGCTAAACCTGTACCAACTAAGAATAATACAACTGGTTTCACTTCGATTGCATCGATAAATGAACCCGCTACTAACCAACCGATTAATACGATTGTCATGATAGCGTTGATAACGAAGTTTTGTGGACGACGTTTTTCTAACACTTCTGGGTCAGTGATTGTTGTTAATTCATCTAATTCAGCATCTGTTAATTCTTGGATTCCTAAACGTGCACGTTCTTTTTTACCCATTGAGCGAGCAACAACGAAGATTACGTAAAGTACTGAAAGAATCATACCTGGTGCTAAGTAACCTAGGATATCTGCTTCTACACCAAGAACTGACATTGCACGAGCAGTAGGTCCGCCCCATGGTAATAAGTTCATGATTGTGTTTTGTAAGATAACAAGAACCCCTAAGTTCATTAATTTCATGTCTAATTTTTTGTAAATTGGCACGAAAGCTGAGCAGCAGATTAATGTAGTTGTAGTTCCGTCACCGTTTAATGATACGGCAGCAGCTACGATAGAAGTAGCCATCAATACTTTCATTGGATCGCCTTTAGCGAAGCGAATCATTTTGTTAGTAATTGGATCGAATAATCCAGCGTCTAACATTGTAGAGAAGTAAAGGATCGCGAATAGAAGCATAACCCCTGTTTCAGCAGTTCCTTTCATCGCTGTTAATTTATCTTTTGAGTTATTTCCGAATAACCCTTGGCGAATTAATGTACCGATGTTTACGTCTTGGACTTGACCTGTAGCAACTAAAATAATTGCGAAAATTAATGGAATTAATACTAAAGCTGTGAATGGTGACATTTTTTTCTTCATGATAATGTACATGAAAATAGCCATCATTACATAAGCTGCAACTGTGATAACCATCATATCTTCCTTTCTTTTTTGAAAAAATTTTTATAATAGCAGGAGAATCATTCAGTCGCTAAAACCTGAAGGGCTCTCCACGAACTCACTTCAAAAATGAATTCGTTTACTTATAGCGATATCTTAAACAATATTTAATAAAAAAGATAGTGTTTTCATATCGAAAAACAATAAAAAAACAGTTTGATGTGACAAATTGAACATAAGCTTTATATCGAAATTATAATAAAACACCAAAAGAACAGGGAA
>CALIJD010000058.1 GCA_938017885.1 uncultured Granulicatella sp. | reverse complement strand
CTGCTGAATTGAAAAATACCTCATATTCGCTAAATTCCATTCCAAGCTCTACTTGGTCTTGTTGCGCTTTTGTCTCTTGCAGGCATAAAATATCTGGATTGCTCTCTAACACATATTCTTGAAGCGCTCCTTTATTTAAAACAGAACGAATGCCATTCACATTCCATGTTGCTAGTTTCATCTTGATTCCTCCCTCATAATGTCTCTTGTCATAGTATCAACTCTCCTGCATTTTTGCGAATAAAAATAACCGAAAAGGAAAGCACGTAGCCGTCCTTCTCGGTATTTATTTGTGATTTGTCATTTCTTTTAAAGAGCTTTGATTTTCAGTTGGCAGACAGACATAGAAACTCGTTTGTCCGTTTTCTGACTCGGCAAACATGATTCCTCCATGGGAATGCACAATGTTTTCTGCAATCGCTAACCCTAAACCTGTGCCACCTGTTTCTTTTGAACGAGAGCCTTCTGCACGATAGAATCTTGTAAAGAGTTGATCCAATACTTCTTTTGAAATCGGATCGCCTTCATTTCTAACCGCGATGGTAATAACGCCCTCTTTCTTCAACACTTCCATTAAGATGGTTGAATTTTCATGACCGTATTTAATGGCGTTTGATAACAGATTGTTAATCACACGTACCATTTTTTCAGCATCTAATTCCAGCACCACATCACGGTTTTCTGAGGACACTTCAATCGCCATATGCCGTTTTTGGGCTTCTAATTCAAAGTCCGCTGCAATTTGCTCCAGAAAATTCACAATCGGAATATCATTCAGTCGCAATGGAGCCCCATTCGGTCTACTCGTCGTATATTCAAACAAATCATCCACAAGCAATTTCATTTGCTCGGCTTTTGAATATGCGATTTCTGCATAACGCTTCGCATCCTCCGTATCAATCTTCGGCTGATTCACAATCAAGCCTAAGTATCCAAGGATCGACGTTAGTGGTGTCCGGATATCATGTGAGACGTTTGTAATCAATTCATCTTTTGACTTTTCGATAGCACGTTCTTCTTCCAGAGCGTTCACAGTCGAATCTACAAGTCGATTAATACTATTGACAACTTGTCCCATATCTCCACTTAACTGGAATGGAATTCGTCTATCGTATCGTCCTTCCGCAATCAAATGCAGTTCATCTAAAATATGATTCAATTGCATTTGTTGATATCTTCTCATTAATCTCCAATAGGTAAATGCAATCGCAAAAATAATGGAAGTAATCGTGAAGATATTTTTATAGAGCAGCATTTGATCCGTGCCAATTTGCAGGACTTCTCTTGCTGAGAACTGAATCGAAATGATTCCCGGCTCATTTACTAACTGACTAATCATCACCAAGATTCCCAGATAGAGTAGAAATACCACACAGAGTGTGACAATCCCCTCTAAAACCAGTTCACTGATTTCTTTACGCGTCAGTGTAAGAATGGTCGGTTCGTTTTTTGCTTTTCCAATTTGAAGAATCTTTTGTTTATTTGTCTTCAATTTTATAGCCTACTCCCCATACTGTTTCGATGACTTTTTCTCCTCCAGTGGCTTCAGCAATTTTATCGCGCAAGTGACTTACGTGTACCATTACTGTTTTTGTAGAAACAATACTTTCTTGTTGCCATACTGTCTCAAAAATTTCATCAGCGCTAAATACTCGGTTTGGATGACTCGCTAATAAGAATAAAATTCCAAATTCTAATACCGTTAATTGAATTTCTTTTCCATCAGAAGTAGTTACTTGATGAGATTCTTTTTTGATTGTTAATGGTCCGATGGTAATTTCTTCGTTTGCTGGACCTTCTTGCGTAATGGTTGAACGGCGAAGTAATGATTTCACACGGGCAATTACTTCTAGTGGGTTAAATGGTTTAGTCACATAATCATCCGCCCCATTGGTTAATCCTTGAATCTTATCGATGTCTGTAGACTTCGCACTTAATAAAAGAATTGGTAATTGCGCATTTTCTTTACGAACTTCATGAACCACTGAGATTCCATCTAGACGTGGCATCATAATATCCAAAATAATCATATCGATATCTGGATACATTTTTAATTTTTCGAGAGCTTGTTTTCCATCGTATGCTTTTACGATTTCATAGCTTTCATTTTTTAAATAAATGGTTAATAGTTCAACGATTTCGCGATCGTCATCTACTACTAAAATTTTCATGGGCATTCCCTCTTTTCGTTCTTTTTTCAACTTTATCCTATAAAAAAATTCCTATTTATGCTAGTCATTTTTAAGATTCTTGAATTTTACTTAATAATTTCCTAAGAAACGGCTTAAAAACGGCATATCGGACGACCCTATTATGAACTTTTGTTATAATAAAACACGAAGAACTCTAAAGGAGAAACCTATGACATCATCACCGATTCAACACCAGACCGTTCAACTGGTCGCTACTCAAATCGAAAAGACCCCTTCACTAGAACAAATCTTGACTCCTTTTGCTCTAGATGAAACCATTATTCGCCATTTAACGAAGGAGCAAACGGGACCTTTCGTTCATTTTTGGACACTAGAAGATATTATTATTCTTGGGATGACCGATACAAAAGTCCCATTTCTAGAGGAAGGCTTACATCAACTTCGCTCACATGGATTTACTCCCATTGTCCGCCAAGCAGGAGGCCTCGCTGTCGTCAGTAACGAAGGGATTCTAAATATTAGCCTTCTTTTCAAAAACGAACAAATGCCTACCATCAATCAAGCGTACGAGTGGATGCAGCAATTAATTCAGCAAAGCTTCCCTGAAGCTAATGCATTAGGCGGAATCAATGCATTTGAAGTCAGTGATTCCTATTGTCCTGGGGATTATGATTTAAGCATTCAAGGAAGAAAAATTGCCGGCATTGCACAACGCAGGTTAAAAGACGTAGTTTGTGTGTCCATTTACTTAAGTGTGTTTGGAGACCAACGCTATCGCGGTCAAGTCGTTCGTGATTTTTATGACCATGCAATCCAAGACCAAGAAACCAAATGGCATTTCCCAACCGTAAACGCTGATAGCATGTGGAATATTGGAGATGCTTTAGGACTCTCCCTCACGATTGAAGAAGTACAAATCCGCGTCTTACAGGCATTAACGCAGATGGGTTGTTCTCTTGAAGAGGCAAAAATCGACTTCACTCTCACTCCTGAATTCCAGAAAGCACTCGAGCGATTTATTCAAAGACAATAACCCTTCAAAAATAGCGTTATAAAGGCTTTTTTCAACAAAATCCTCTTGCATTTCCGCCAAAAATAGCATACACTGGAAGTGCTTATGATAACATTTCACAATCTAAACGAAAGAAGGAGTAAAACGAATGACAGAAGCATTCAAACGTGAAAAAGTATTTCGTGACCCCGTTCACGATTACATCCATGTGCAACATCCAATTATTCTGGAATTGATTAACAGCCGTGAATTACAACGACTCCGCAGAATTAAACAAACTGGTGCCTCTATGTACACTTTCCATACTGCAGAACATTCAAGATTCTCGCATTCTCTTGGAGTGTATGAAATCGCTCGACGCATTTGCGATAATTTTGCCAGAAATTACGCTACTCAAGAAGAAGGAGATGGCCTTTGGGACGATCGTAATCGTCTCGTAGTGCTATGTGCAGCTTTACTGCATGATGTAGGACATGGCCCTTACTCTCATACCTTTGAGAAAATTTTCGACACAAACCATGAACAAATCACTATTGATATCATCTTGTCTGAAGGAACTGAAGTGAACCAAATTTTACGTAAAGTTTCTTCTACCTTCCCACAAGAAGTGGCTAGCGTGATTCAAAAAACACATCCAAACCCTCAAGTAGTTCAATTGATTTCTAGCCAAATCGATGCGGATCGTATGGACTATTTGCTTCGTGACGCTTATTTCACAGGGGTTAATTACGGAACCTTTGACCTAACACGTATCTTACGTGTGATTCGTCCATATAAAGGTGGTATTGCGTTTACTTATTCAGGAATGCATGCTGTTGAAGATTACATCGTGAGTCGTTATCAAATGTACATGCAAGTGTATTTCCACCCCGTTTCTCGTGGAATGGAAGTCGTATTAAATCACCTATTAAAACGCGCTTCGGCTTGCTACAACTCAGAATCAAATCCTTTAAAACATTCTGCAACATTCTTAAAGCCTTTCTTCGAAGGAACCTGGACATTGGAAGATTACTTACGCCTCGATGACGGCGTATTAAACACATACTTCTCCCACTGGCTCTTAGAAGAAGATGCGATTTTAAGTGACTTATCCGATCGTTTCATTAATCGTCGTCCATTCAAATCAGTGCCATTTAACCGCATTAATGATGGCGCAAAAATCGACCGAATGAGACAAATCGTGGAAGCCGTTGGATTTGACCCTGAATATTACACTGCGATTAACAACAGTTTCGATTTGCCATATGATTTCTATCGTCCAGATTCTATTAAGCCAAGAACACAAATTGAACTCGTAGAACGAAACGGAAATATGGTTGAGCTTTCTCAAGTAAGCTCGATTGTAGAAGCCATTTCTGGAAAGGTTCGTGGAGACGAACGACTATACTTCCCTCGTGAAATGGTCACACGCGACATGCAAAACGAACTCTTTATGGACGACTACGAAGAGTTCCAAACAATCGCTGCACAATTAGACGTGTTCTCGAATCAAATGAAATAACAGGATGTGAGGAAAAGCGTTTAGAGGCGATGACGGTTCGCAGGTTAGCCGCAAGGGACTGCTTGCAGTCGTGCGGACTAACCTCGAAAGGCTTGAGCCTCTGCTTTTCCGAACTCAACTTCACAGGATGTGAGCAATCGCGTTCAGAAATGGAACGTTGGACCGAAACGTTCTGCGGACGTTTCGGGAAACGCACGCCATTTCTGCGATTGCGAGCTCAACTTCACAGTATACGAGGGCTCACAGGATGTGAGCATCATCTACCAATTACTTTTTATAAATAAAAAAACACAATATACCTTATAAGGTATATTGTGTTTTCCCTATTTTACGGAGCACACAAAAGATTCCCGTAATGGATTTATGTAAAAGCATTGTATTTTTGCTCAGATTCTTATTTTAAAGACGTCTAATTATCCAGCTCAAAACATTACTTAACGCTATTTAACAATTTTCAAGGAGGCATTATGTCTATCAAATTAATCGCCATCGATATCGACGGCACACTGCTCAATTCAAAACGCGAAATCACACCTCGAGTAAAGGCTGCTTTAGACGCTGCAAGCGCACAAGGAGTCTATGTGGTTCTTTGTACAGGACGACCATATCCTGGTGTAGAAGGTCTTCTTCAAGAACTCGACCTCGTCAACGACCACGATTATGTCGTGACTTACAACGGAACTCTTGTCCAACAAACAGGTTCGAAAAAAGCACTCGTTCGCTTCTCAATGACACATGAGGACTTAGAACGCGTGAACGATTATGCTACAAAATACAATGTGCACTACCACGCCATTGACGAGAAAGCGATTTTCGTTCCAACAGAAACCGTTGGGAAATACTCTAAACATGAGAGTGAACTTGTTGGAATGCCTATCGTGCACCAATTATACAAAGACATTCCAACCGATAAAGAATTCGTCAAAATCATGTTCGTGGATGAGCCTGAAGTGTTAGAAGAATTAATTCCAAATCTTTCTGACGACTTCAAGAGCAGTTACAACATTTTCCGTAGTGCCAGCTTTTACCTCGAAGTCATTCACCCTGAAGCGAGCAAAGGAAAAGCCGTGCATCATCTAGCCGATAAACTTGGCCTTACACGCGACGAAGTGATGTGTCTTGGCGACCACGAAAACGACCGTGACATGATTGAATATGCTGGCCTTGGTGTTGCAATGGGAAATGCGATTGATTCCATTAAAGAAATTGCAAACTTTGTAACAACAACAAACGATGAAGATGGCGTTGCTGTTGCCGTTGAAAAATTCGTATTAAACAAGGAGAACTAGTCATGTTACATGAGATGACTCTCTTTCCAAAACCGTATGCTTCTATCGCTTCTGGCCAAAAAACAATTGAGCTTCGCCTCTACGATGAAAAGCGACAATCGATTCAAATTGGTGATCACATTCGATTTACCAATTCTGAAGATGCTTCTAAGTCTACACTCTGCGAAGTGGTTCAGTTACATGTTTTTAAAAGCTTTGCAGAACTGTACGAAAAGCTCCCACTATTAAAATGCGGTTATACTTCAGAAGACGCGGTCAATGCACATCCTGACGACATGTTGACTTACTATTCAAAAGAAAAACAAGCACAATACGGAGTTGTCGGCATCGAACTCAAACGAATTTAAACTGTCGAGAGTGGTTGGATAAAAAACTTTCTTTTGTATTGAAGTTTTACTGAAAATTCGAAGTGTTTATAAAATAGGCTGAATAGCAGATTAAGCTAGCTAAGATTGAGATTACTGAGATCCACGGATTCTATAATAGCAGTAACGTGAATTCGCATTAAAACAAAAATAAGGGGCGTAGGATATTTAATCCTTACGCCCCCTTTTTTGTTTTAAAGGTGAGAGACCTTAGGCTCGAACCGGTGCAACGTTACCGCTATTATAAAGATATCCGTAAGGATTCGAAGTAATCGATTTCCCCTTGAGAAACTTTTCATAACTTTGTTCAGCCTTATTTTTATAACACTTCTCACGCTGAAAAGATATTCTTTATAAAAATAGAACGTTCGTTTTATAAAGAGATGTTTTTGGTGCTTTTTCCCGAATGATACGGGTTTTCGAAATTGTAATTTTCGTCATTTTATGTATAATATAGAAGTAGTTCATTCAAAGAGGGAGGACGATACAATGAAATTGAAAAGAAGTGAACGTCTTATTGATATGACACAACGTCTATTAGATAATCCACATACGTTAATTTCATTAACTACATTTACAACTTTGTACCAGTCCGCAAAATCTTCTATTAGTGAAGATATTGCTATTATTAAGAAGACTTTTGAAAAACAAGGTGTTGGGATTATTCGTACAGTCCCTGGTGCTGCTGGCGGAGTGATTTTTGTACCAAAAATCAAACGTGAACAAGCATTGGCTGCTGCGGAGAAATTAAAAGAACAAATGAACGATGTCAGTCGTCTATTGCCAGGGGGCTATATTTACCTTTCCGATTTACTCGCGAAGCCGAATGTATTGCATGATTTAGGAAAAATGATAGCTTCTGCATATGAAGACAAAAAAATTGATGCAGTGATGACCGTTGCTACTAAAGGAGTCCC
>CALIJD010000057.1 GCA_938017885.1 uncultured Granulicatella sp. | reverse complement strand
AAGTGTTAATCGTGGATGATTTTCTAGCGAATGGTCAAGCCGCAAAAGGATTAGTAGAGATTGTTCAACAGGCAGGAGCTAAAGTAGAAGCGGTTGGAATTGTCATCGAAAAATCCTTCCAAGATGGAAGACGGTTATTAGAGGAAGCGGGCATTCCAGTCTTTTCTCTTGCACGTCTAGAACGGTTTGAAAACGGGAAAGTCGTGTTTAAGGAGGCGGACCTATAATGCAACAGGAAAAGCATTCCTGGGCAATGGTACTGGGACTTCAACATTTATTGGCGATGTATTCGGGTTCGATTTTAGTACCGATGATGATAGGACAGGCGCTTGGCTATAATAGCGAACAACTGACATATTTAGTCTCAACAGATATTTTTATGTGTGGGGTAGCCACTTTTCTTCAGCTACAACTCAATAAATATTTTGGAATTGGTCTTCCAGTCGTCTTAGGCGTGGCTTTCCAATCAGTAGCCCCATTAACGATTATTGGACAGAGTCACGGAAGTGGAGCAATGTTTGGTGCGTTAATTGTTTCGGGGATTTTTGTTGTTTTGGTTTCGGGAATCTTCTCAAAACTGGCAAACTATTTCCCTGCCATTGTTACTGGCTCTGTGATTACGACCATTGGACTCACGCTCATTCCGGTTGCCATTGGAAATATGGGAAATAACATGGCAAATCCGTCTTTAGAAAGTTTATTGCTCGCTCTCATTACAGTTTTCATTATTTTAGTCGTTAATATTTTTACGAAAGGATTCCTCAAATCCATTTCGATCCTACTAGGTTTAGTGATTGGTACCTTGATTGCTTCTGGAATGGGGCAAGTGAACTTTGCGCCTGTGAGCCAAGCACCCATCCTTCATATTCCAACTGTGTTTTATTTTGGGACTCCAACCTTTGAATTTTCTTCCATCGTGATGATGTGTATTATTGCGACGGTATCAATGGTAGAATCAACAGGGGTCTATCTAGCCTTGTCTGATATTACGAAGGATCCAATCGATGCAACTCGCCTTCGCAACGGGTACCGAGCAGAAGGGTTAGCGGTACTCCTTGGTGGGGTATTTAATACATTCCCTTATACAGGATTCTCTCAAAATGTAGGCTTAGTGAAAATGTCTGGGATTAAAACACGTCTTCCGATTTATTACGCAGCAGGCTTTCTTGTGCTCCTTGGACTCCTTCCAAAATTTGGCGCTCTTGCACAAATCATTCCAAGTCCTGTCATTGGTGGGGCAATGATTGTTATGTTTGGATTCGTATCGCTTCAAGGCATGCAAATGCTGGCTCGTGTGGATTTTGTCAATAATGAACATAACTTCCTCATTGCAGCGGTGTCTATTGCAGTAGGGGTCGGATTCAATAATAGCAATCTCTTCAATAGCCTCCCAACTGCATTTCGAATGTTCTTCTCGAACGGAATCGTGATGGCCAGCATCCTTGCCGTAGTCCTAAACGCGATTCTCAATCGAAAGAAGAAATAGAATCCGTTATCTCCACCCAAAGAGAAGGTCCCCCCCTTCTCTTTTTCTATTATCTTTGAAGTTTCCTTGCCTTCTAATGTGACCAATCACAAAAAAATACGAGAAAACAATGTGGAGTAGGAAAAAATTAACCGAATTCAGTTGGATTTCTTGCCTTTCTATGTAGATGATTTCGCAGAAGCTTGCGGATTTTATAATCGCAGTAACGGGGAATCGCATCGAATGTGAACTACGCGGAGTAGGGATGTGTCTCGTACTCCGCGTTTGAAGCTTCGAAGGTGCAAGACCAAGGCTTGCTCCGGTGCAACGT
>CALIJD010000056.1 GCA_938017885.1 uncultured Granulicatella sp. | reverse complement strand
AGTTCGTCTTCGCAGAAATCGCGTCCACTTCCCAACCCATACGCACATCGTTTTTAACGATGCTTGCGTTGGTTTGGTCCAGTGTTTCAGTCCTGACGTTCACCATCGTATCCTGTGTAGTTGAACTCGGAAAAGCAGAAACGGCGTCCACTTCCCGGAGTCGTCCGCAGAACGCTTCACGTTCCTTGCGTCGCTCCGCTCCAGTGTTCCGTTTCTGAACGCTTTTCCTCGTATCCTATCGTTTATCGATGGCTTTGACGGTTAAATCTCCAATAATTTGAATGATGAATACTAAAACAAGGATAGCTACTGTTGCAACAAAAATGATATCTTGTTTGTTTCTAGTAAATCCAATCATATAAGCAAGGTTTCCTAATCCTCCTGCTCCTATAGCACCGGCTACAGCAGTAGAACCTACAAGCGCAATGGCGGTTACAGTTATTCCTGAGACAAGAGCTGGTAAAGATTCTGGAATTAAAACCTTTGTGATAATTTGGCGAGTATTCGCTCCCATCGACTCAGCTGCTTCAATCACTCCAGATGGAATTTCATTTAAAGCAATATCGACTAGTCGAGCATAGAATGGTGCTGCACTAATCACTAAGGTTGGAATTGCCCCTTTTGGACCAATAATGGTGGTCATAATCGCCTTTGTAAATGGCATTAGTAAGGTTAACAAGATAATAAACGGAATAGAGCGGAACACATTGATAATGCCTCCTAAAATAAAATGAACAAACTTATTTTGTAGACTACGTCCTTTCCCCGTTAAAAATAACAAAATTCCTAATAGCAAACCAATGACAAAAACATAAAAAGTTGGAATAAAGGTCATATATAATGTTTCATTAGTTGCCTTGATTACTTCATTCCAATTCACGTTTTCAAAAGAAAACATTTGTTGAAACAACTCGTCAATACTCGTTTGAGCTAAAAATACATTAAACATTCTCTAACACCTCCACAATAATTTCTGCTTTTTGAAGGTATTGAATAACTGCTTCTGCTTTTTCTTCGTTTTCTTCAATCAGAATAATCATACTACCCAACACGCCTTTTTGGGTTATATTCACTTTTGCTTGTAAAATTGATACAGTCGCATCTAGTTTTCGAATTGCTTCGGATAAAACAGCATCTCCTGTTCGATCTCCTAAATATTGAATACGTACGACTACACCTGGACGAAGAGAGGTCGCTAAGTGACTAAATACTTCTTCCATTTCATCTTCCACTCGTTCTTCCCCAACGAATTGTTTTGTAATAGGTTGTTTAGGATTCTTGAAGACTTCAATAACCTCCCCACTCTCAACCACTCGACCTTCTTCCATCACGGCTACCCGATGACAAATTTGACGAACAACATGCATTTCATGTGTAATCAGCACAATCGTCAAACCTAATTTTTGATTCAAG
>CALIJD010000055.1 GCA_938017885.1 uncultured Granulicatella sp. | reverse complement strand
TCAGTAACTTTACCATTACGACGTGCTACAAAGCTGGCAACCATTTCTGAATATTTATCGTCCGCATAAGTTTCTGGGTCGATAATTTCTAAATGAGAAATGTTAAATCCACGAGCTTCTGCTACTTCGTTAATCGCATCTACATTTCCAAGTAAGATTGGTTTGCAAAGTCCATCAGCTAACAAACGAACTGCTGCACCGATAATTCTTGGTTCATCTCCTTCTGGAAAAACGATTTTAACATCTTTCCCTTTCACTTTAAGTGATAATTCTTCAAATAATTCCACGGATATCCCTCCAAATTTTTGTTAATTTAATAATACACTAAATATATCTAAAAAAACAGTACAATGTTTACATAATCATAAAAAGAACATCTGTATTAATGCGTTCAAAAAACACGAATAATACAGTTATCAAGAGACGAAAATAACGCTTAGCAAAACCGCTCTATTATGCTATACTTAGAGAGAATTTAACGAAGGAGGAAGGCACTTGCGTACTTATGCAAAAAAACTAATGGACACCGCCATTCTTGCAGGTCAAATCATGCTAGAATGTAATGCAGAATCCTATCGAGTGGAAGAAACCATGAACTACATCCTTTCCACTTCCAATTTTGAAACTTGCGAAGCCTTTGCTATGGCCACAGGAATCTTTGCCACACTAGATGATAATTGCATTGATTCTATTACAGAAATTAGACGTGTTCCAAACCGCGATACCAACTTAAACCGAATCTATAAGGTCAATACAATTTCACGAAAATTAGTGACCAAAGAAATTGACTTAGATACTGCTTATCAACAATTACAGGACTTAAAAGAATCAGAATATCCACAGTGGCTAAAAGATCTAGGCCTCATTCTGATGTGCGGATTCTACGCTGCTCTATTTGGCGCAACGCCAATTGAACTCATGATTGCAACAGTAGCAGCGATTATCATGCCATTTATTTATAAGTTAGATCCAAAATTAAAATTAGGAACATTCGTGTTGAACCTCATCTCCATTATTCCAGCAATTGTCATTATCATTTTGATTCAGAAACATTTCGTTCCGGACGCTCGAATCGGTATCTCCATTGTTGGATTAATCATGCCGGCTGTACCTGGAACCGCCATTACAAATGCGATTCGAGATACATTACGCGGAGACTACAACTCAGGAGCAGCTCGGGCGATTGAGGCGTTTGTGACGGCTCTTTCCGTCGCTATTGCTGTTGCTCTGGGACTCGTGTTAGCAGGAGGTGCAAACCCCTTATGATTTATCAAGTAATTAGCGCTCTTATCGCTGTCTACTTTAGTTGTATTGTCTTTGAAGCACCAAAACGACTCCTCATTCATATTTCGATTATTGGAGGCATTGGCTGGTTTGTATATCTCTTCTTCTTGGACAGTTCCGGATTACAACTAGCTACTTACTATAGCGGGCTTACAATTGCGTTTTTATCGCATATAGCAGCACGCTATTTCAAAGCCCCTGTAACGGTATTCTTTATTCCTGGATTTTTCCCACTCGTTCCTGGTGCAGGTATGTACCGTACCGTATACGCCTTTTTTGTGGGCGATGTTGAAAAAGGGAAATTCTTCTTTGGGCAAACGATGATTACAGCTGGAATGATTGCACTAGCTATCTTTACGGTCGATTCGATTTTCCGTCTGTACTCGCATTGGCAATCATCACGCCGTCAATCAGCAAACTAAATAGATGCACCTAAAACTGCC
>CALIJD010000054.1 GCA_938017885.1 uncultured Granulicatella sp. | reverse complement strand
TATTTGCAAATTATGGTAGTTTAATATTAGTACTGATTGGAAGCATTTTTTTTTGTAGCCTTTGTTATGAATCCAATCATCGTATTCTTTATGATCAAAGAAAATCCATTTCCGCTTGTTCTACGTTGTTTAAAAGAAAGCGGAGTAACTGCTTTCTTTGTTCGTAGTTCTGCAGCAAATATTCCTGTAAATATGCAACTCTGTAAAGATTTAGGATTGGACGAAGATAGTTATTCTGTATCAATCCCACTAGGGGCAACGATTAATATGGCTGGAGCTGCAATTACAATCACTGTATTAACTTTAGCGGCAGTAAATACTTTAGGAATTCAAGTTGATTTTCTAACATCTTTAGTACTTAGTGTTTTATCAACAATTGCTGCTTGTGGGGCATCTGGTGTCACAGGGGAATCATTATTATTAATCCCTGTAGCATGTAGTTTATTTGGAATTTCTAATGATATTGCCATGCAAGTTGTAGGTGTCGGTTTTATTATTGGCGTTCTACAAGATTCTTGTGAGACTGCATTGAATTCTTCTACAGATGTATTATTTACAGCTGCAGCAGAATTTAGGCAATGGAAAAAAGAAGAAAGACAGATTTCTGTTTATCCTAATGCTGAATAATTCTAAAAAATAACCCGTGTAACATTTTTGTTACACGGGTCTTTTTCGTTATGCATTTTTTGAAAGTTGACGTTGGGCAGCTGTTTCAATGATACGGTCCGCTAAGTGTTGGTTTCTTACTAAGATTGGGCCATGGAAGTATGAGCAAAATACATTTTTATAATGACATCCTTCAACATGATCTTCTTCGTTATTTCCGTAACCCTTAACTACCTTTCCAAGAGGTTTCATATTTTTACCTAAGTAAGTTCTACCAATATGATTCTCGTATCCTAAATACGTTTCTCCAAATTCTTCGTTAAAGATTTCAACATCACCAATTAAACGATTTGGAAATTGACCGTTAGTGCAAACGTCGATAGCACTAATCCCATTGAGACGTTCGCCACTAGCATTTACGTAATAACGGCCTAATAATTGGAAGCCACCGCAAATAGCTACGACAACTCCATCATCTTCAATATACTCGATTAAAGTATCTTTTTTGTTTTGAAGATCTTTTGCAACAACAGTTTGTTCATAATCTTGACCACCGCCAAACATTACGATATCAAATTCTTCTGGATTGAAGTCTTCTTCTAAGCTAATAAGAGTAGTTTCGACTTCATATCCTAATTTTTTTGCACGGTGTTGTAACATAAGTAAGTTTCCATTATCACCGTATGTGTTCATTAGGTTGCCGTATAAATGACAGATTCTTAATTTCATCCGTTCATCCCTTCCTTAAGGTATCCTTCTTTAGCAAAGTCTTTACGTAAGTTAAGTAGCGCTGTATAAGTCGCTAGTACATTGACTTTTTTTGTTGGAGCTTTGCGAATCCAATCGATTAATTCTGCATTTGTTTTAAAGACTTTCATATTTTCAAAACCTGCGACTTCCATACGAACACCAAGGTCTTCAACACGGATACCACTAATGGCTGTATCGACAGCATTCAAAGCATGTAACCCTTCGAAATCGCCATCCCAAATCCAACTGATATCTTGACCATCTGCAGGGTTATCATTTAAGAGAACACCTATACTGAATGATTCTTTTTCATAACTTAATAACTGAACGATTTGGTTAAATCCAACTGGATTTTTAATTAAGTTCAACATCACTTCTTTATCTTCAACGGCAAAGGTTTCTTGACGACCGAATACGCGCTGAGCTTTAGAGAAGCCTTCTTGGATTTCTTCTGTAGTAAGACCAAAGAATTTAGCTGCAGAGTATGCTGCTAAGGCATTATAAATATTATAAAGTCCAGCAATTGGAATTGAGAAAGTTGTACCGTCAATATCAAATGAAGAACCTTTTAAAGACAATTCATTTAAAGCAGTGACCGCATAATTCAATTCGGGACGTTTAAAATCACATTTTGGACAATAATATTTACCAAGGTTACTATAAGTAATGCTCTTATAATGCAAAATAGATTGGCAGTGCGGGCAAAGTATACCATCTGTATTGTAGTGAGCCATCATTTCACTATCTTCAGTATGATTAAATCCAAAATAAAGCCGCGGATTTGGCAACTCATCACTATTAAAGATAGGAGCATCTCCATTTGCAAGAATAGTGGCAGATGGAGCAAAAGCAGCACCGTCTAGCATAAATTTATAAGTTGTATATATCTCACCAAATCTATCCATTTGGTCGCGGAAAATATTCGTAAACACAAATAGTTTAGGTTCAATATAAGGAGTGATATGTTTAATCGTAGCTTCATCCACCTCTAGAACAGCAATGTTCTTTTCACCCTTTTTAGGAGAATGATTTAAAAAAGTAGATACAATCCCTTGAGTTAAATTTGCTCCAGTTGGGTTTGTTAAAATATTAGGATATTTTTGTTTTAAAAGTTGAACGATAAGGGAAGTTGTTAATGTCTTTCCGTTTGTTCCGCTGACGATAATTACATCGTAGTTCTCCGCTAGGGATTTTAAAATTGTAGGATCAATAGCGTGAGCCACTTTTCCTGGCATGCTACTGCCACCTTTTGTAAAAGTTTTAAGAGCCCATCTAGTGAATTTTCCTGCTCCTAAAGCAACTTGTGTTCTTATATTCAATTTTGACGATCCTTTCCTATAGATTCTTCACCATTGTAGCATACTTTAATCAAAAGTGGTTTAAAAAAACTTTTTAAATACCATGCAAAATTACTAACTCTAATTTCCTTATAAGAAACGGTTTTTCTTTGCACAAACGTAGCAGTTTATCGTAAGATATTAAAGGTATAGTTTATCAATTGGAGGAATAGAAAGTGGCACAATTATTTTTTAAATATGGTGCAATGAATAGTGGTAAATCCATTGAAATATTAAAGGTTGCTCATAATTATGAGGAACAGAATAAGCCCGTTTTATTATTTACGAGTGCAATAGATGATCGTGATCAAGTTGGCTATGTTTCTAGCCGTATCGGTGTTCGTCGTGAAGCAATTCCAATTTTTGAAGAGACACCTATTTTTGAAATCGTCGAAGGGCAAGCTGTGAAACCATATTGTATTTTGATAGATGAATCTCAATTTTTATCAAAACACCACATTCTTGAGCTCGCTCAAATTGTTGACCAATTAAATATTCCAGTAATGGCATTTGGACTTAAGAATGATTTCCAAAACGAATTATTTGAAGGTTCTAAATACTTATTACTCTATGCTGATAAAATCGAAGAAATAAAAACGATTTGTTGGTATTGTCATAAAAAAGCAAGTATGAATATGCGTGTAGTGGATGGTGTTCCAGTGTATACGGGAGAACAAATCCAAATTGGAGGCAATGATGCTTATTATCCAGTTTGCCGTTATCACTATAACCATCCTGGTGAAGAACGCTTATAAGAGAAGAAAAAGGAGAAAAGTATGTTCGATCAATTAGATAGTTTTATTATTCGATACGATGAACTTTCAGAGCTTTTAAGTGACCCGGAAGTTATCAGTGATACAAAACGCTTCATGGAACTAACAAAAGAAGAAGCGAATTTACGCCCAAAAGTAGAAACATTCAAACGTTATCAACAAGTAGTTGAAGAAATTAGCGATACAGAGGAAATGCTTGGTGAAGGCCTAGATGCTGAAATGGCTGACATGGCAAAAGAAGAATTGAGCTCTCTTAAAAAAGAAAAAGTAGAATTAGAAGATAAAATCAAATTTTTACTATTACCAGAAGATCCCAACGATGGCAAAAACATCATCATGGAAATCCGTGGTGCAGCTGGGGGAGATGAAGCTGCGTTATTCGCTGGTGACTTACTAGCGATGTATCAAAAATACGCTGAGTCACAAGGCTGGCGTGTAGAAGTGATGGATGCAAACGTAACGGGTATCGGTGGATATAAAGAAGTTATTTTAATGATTACAGGGGATAATGTATTCTCTAAATTAAAATATGAATCTGGTGCTCACCGTGTACAACGTGTTCCATCAACTGAATCTCAAGGACGTGTGCATACTTCAACAGCTACAGTCGTTGTAATGCCTGAAGCAGAGGAAGTAGAAATTGAATTAGAAGATAAAGATATTCGTGTTGATATTTACCATGCATCAGGTGCCGGCGGACAGCACGTTAATAAAACTGCATCTGCCGTACGTTTAACCCACTTGCCAACAGGAATTGTTGTTGCAATGCAAGATGAACGTTCGCAACTGAAGAACCGTGAGAAAGCAATGAAAGTATTACGTGCGCGTGTATACGACAAGATTTCTCAAGAAGCCCAATCTGAATATGATGCAAACCGTAAGTCTGCAGTAGGTACAGGGGACCGTTCAGAACGTATTCGTACGTACAACTTCCCACAAAACCGTGTTACAGACCACCGTATTGGTTTAACACTTCAAAAGTTAGACCAAGTGTTAGCTGGAAAAATTGATGAAATTGTCGATGCTTTAATTCTTTATGATCACACAGAAAAATTGGAGCAATTAAATAATGGAAGCAACTAATCCAACGAACCAAGAAGTCCTCATCAGGGCTTCTTGTTTTTTAGAAGAGAAACAACCGAATTTAGGAAACGAAGAATGCCGGAACCTAGTTAGAGAATTAATGCTATTCAAGAATCATTGGACATTATCGCAATTTTTATTAAATCTACGACAAGAGGCTAAAGTGACTTTTGAAGACTTAGAACCTGAGTTACTACGTCTTAGTGCATTTGAACCCTTGCAGCAAATTACAGGAGTCGCTGAGTTTCTAGGGGAAGTATTTATGGTCACAAAGGATACCTTAATTCCTCGACCAGAAACGGAAGAACTTGTATTAAAGGCACAATCATTTTTAGAACAGTGCCAATCAGGGAAAGTATTAGAGATTGGTGTCGGAACGGGATGTATTATTTTAAGTCTTGAAAGACTGGTTGGACGACATTATTATATGGGGTGCGATATTTCTAAAGAAGCACTCATCGTTGCTAAGAAGAACCGGGATAAGTTCAGTCTTCAAACCGAATTGATTTATAGCGATGTGTATAGCAATGTACCTCATGAGAAATTTGAGTGTATTATTAGTAATCCACCATATATCGCTTTTTCAGAAGAAGCATTGATGGATGAATCGGTGCGATGTTATGAACCAAAGCAAGCGTTATTTGCCGAAAATGAGGGACTTGCAATTTACGAAAAGATTGCTAACCGATTAGAAGAATTTTTAACGGATAGTGGTCAAGCCTTTTTCGAAATTGGATTTAACCAAGGACCAAGTGTACAACGAATTTTCAGTGAAGTTTGTCCAAATCGAAAAGTAACGATTCATAAAGATATTGCAGGATTGGACCGAATGATTATTGTGAGTGGAAAGGAGGCGAAGTAATGGAAACACAAATTTTTACAAAAGAGAGCTTAGATGCTGCTGCAAAAGCTTTGCAACAGGGTGAAATAGTCTCTTTTCCAACGGAGACGGTGTATGGATTAGGAGCTATCGCGACAAGTCAAGAAGCGGTGTTAAAAGTCTTTGAAGCAAAAGGCCGTCCAAGTGATAATCCGCTGATTGTTCATATTAGTGATATCAATCAGATGACTTCTACTGTAGAAGAAGTCCCTGAAATTGCGCTAACCTTAGCGAAGGCTTTTTGGCCTGGACCACTCACGATGATTCTAAAGGCAAAACCAGGAATTTACGCTCCAGCCTTATCTGCCGGACTTCCAACGGTGTCATTCCGTATGCCTAACCATCCATTGACACTAGAATTAATCACGAAGGTAGGAATTCCTCTTGTAGGGCCGAGTGCGAACCTTTCAACGAAGCCAAGTCCGACGAAAGTAGAGCATGTATTCGAAGATATGAATGGACGTATTCGTGGGATTGTGGATGGAGGTTCCTCTACTGTCGGTGTAGAGTCAACGGTAATTGACTTAACGAACGAAGAGGGACCTGTTATCTTAAGACCGGGCGTGATAACAAAAGAGCAGATTGAATCGGTTATTGGGCCTATTCAATCTTCTGTCACGACAAAAACAGGGGAGAAGGAAGTGCCAAAATCTCCTGGAATGAAATATCGTCATTACGCACCCAAAACACCAGTGTTGATTGTAGAAGGTGCAGTAGAGTCCTTTGAGAAAGCTACACAAGAAGCCCAAAAAAATGGGAAGATAGTGGGTATCATGGCTCAAAATGCAATTGTAGATGCGCTTGAAATTGGAGGGGAAGGTATTTACAAGATGGGTACGAGTGTGGATGATATGAATCGCTCGTTATTTGATGCACTTCGAACATTAGATCATTTAGGGTTAGATATTATTTTAGCCCAAGGTGCACCAGAAACGAGTGTTGGAATCGCGTATATGAACCGTTTGAAAAAAGCGGCATCAACTATCATTTAGCAGACTCATAGGTTTTCTACTTAAAGAGAGAATGTGATAAAATAGAAAGGTAAGAATAGAAAGGGGTAGTTGAATGAGTCAATTTACAGAAGATAAAATCATCTTTGAGACGATTGAAAAAGAACTTCATCGTCAGCAACAGGGGATTGAATTGATTGCATCAGAAAACTTCGTATCAGAAGGAGTTTTACGTGCACAAGGAAGTATTCTAACGAATAAATATGCTGAAGGATATCCAGGACGTCGATACTATGGCGGATGTGAGTACGTGGATGTCATCGAACAACTAGCGATTGATCGTGTAAAAGAATTGTTTGGTGCAGAATATGCCAATGTTCAACCTCACTCGGGTTCTCAAGCAAATATGGCTGCATATCGTGCTTTAGTAAAGAAAGGCGATAAGATTTTAGGGATGGACTTAAACCATGGTGGTCACTTGACCCACGGAATGGGAGTAAACTTCTCTGGACAAGATTATCACTTTGTTTCTTATGGAGTAAATCCAGAAACTGAAACAATCGATTATGATGAACTAGAACGTATTGCGAAAGAAGAAAAACCACAATTAATCGTAGCTGGAGCTTCAGCTTACCCACGTGAAATTGACTTCAAACGCATTAGTGAAATCGCTAAAGAAGTTGGAGCTTACTTTATGGTGGATATGGCCCATATTGCTGGGTTAGTTGCTAAAGGAGCTCATCAAAATCCAGTTCCATATGCCGATGTAGTAACATCAACAACACATAAAACATTACGTGGACCACGTGGTGGTTTGATTTTAGCAAAAGAAGAATTTGGTAAAAAATTAAATAGTGCCATCTTCCCTGGAATCCAAGGTGGACCGTTAGAACACGTGATTGCTGGTAAAGCCGTTGCATTCCATGAGGCACTTCAACCAGCGTTTGGTGAGTATATCGAGCAAGTCGTGAAGAATGCTAAAGCAATGGCACAAGTTTTTGAAGGAACAGTGATTCGTGCGATTTCAGGTGGGACCGATAACCATCTATTACTCCTCGATATTAAAGGAACTGGGTTAAACGGTAAAGAAGCGCAAGAATTACTTGATACAGTGGGAATTACTGTCAATAAAAATGCCATTCCTTTTGACACATTACCACCAATAAAAACAAGTGGGATTCGTGTCGGAACGGCTGCTATTACTACTCGTGGCTTTGATGAAGCTGCTGCGAAGAAAGTAGCAGAGTTAATCCTTACAACATTAACAAATCCTGAAAATGCAGAAGTATTAAATAGCGTCCGTCAAGAAGTGAAACAATTGACTGAAACTTTCAAACTATATGCATAAACAACTTGATGTAAAAGTATGTTACTATTTATGAAAATAATTAAAAGTTTTCAAACTGATACTAGAAATTTACTAGTTTTTTAGGTAAAATAACAGAAGTGACACTAATGTATTGGAAGGAGAATGGCAAATGGGAAAATTTCACGTACTTGATCATCCGTTAATTCAACATAAATTAACAATGATTCGTCAAAAAGATTGTGGGACAAAAGTATTCCGCGAAGTTGTAAACGAAATTTCAATGCTAATGGCTTATGAGGTTTCTAGAGATTTACCTCTTGAAGATGTAGAAATCGAAACACCAATCACAAAAACAGTTCAA
>CALIJD010000053.1 GCA_938017885.1 uncultured Granulicatella sp. | reverse complement strand
GTTCATTGCAAAAAAATAAAATGTAAAAACCTCTTGACATTTTCAGGTAGGAGAGTATAATTTGTAATGTAAAGAGCTCTTAACATTATTATAGAAATTTGGAGGAACAAAGCCATGAAAAAGATGGATGAAATGGACAGAGATATTCAGTTGCGTTCTGAGGCGTGGGGCTATAAAACAACGCTTTTGGGTTTATGTGCATGGACAGGATTTAATATCTATCAATCACTTGTTAGTGGTGGCAAACTTGAAATGCTACCTTGCTTGATTTTGCTCTTATCTGTAAGTGTGCAAGGATTTGCTCAAACCGCAATGAAACGCAATATGATTGCTGGTGATGAAGAGTATAAAGAACCAAATAAACTTGTTCAAGGAGTCATTCTAGCAGTTGTCGCTGTTATCGTGGTATTGGCTGTTGGCGTGTATTTTTTCCAGAAAGCGTGATGGTATATGAAAAATAATATAAAACAGCTAAGAAAAGCAGCAGGATTGCGACAAGAGGATATGGCAAAAACATTGGGTGTAAGCAGACAGACCATTATTGCCATTGAGAATGATAAATATAATCCTACCCTTGAACTTGCAATGAAGATTGCAAGGTTACTCCAGCTCAATGTTGAAGAGATTTTTGTGTTAGAGGACTAAAAAGACATAACTGAATACTCAATAAATGAAGAGAGATTCCTATTCGTGGGGGGAATCTCTTTTTTTGTAAAATCCTATAGAACACTGTTTATAACGCGGGATAGTAGTGGTAAAATGTAGGTGAAAAATTGTAGCTTGTAGTATGGTTTCTTTAATAATGAGGTGAGAACATGTACTTAAAAAGTGATCAAAAAAAACATCAAAAAATACCGACTTATGGAGCAGCGCCTTACATATTCATAAGTATTCTTGTGCTGAATTTGACGGGTTGGCTGCTGAGTCAGTCAGTGCTCCAGAGTGGACTATTAAAGGGCGGATTCAAAGATTTGTTTTATCTGATTGGCTTCCTCTTAATGGTCGTTGCAGCGAGAATTCAGTGGCTCAGCGGGGTGAAGTCGTTTATTAGCACAAGTATCCAAACTAGCGAACTCAAGACAACAGGAATTTACGCGCGCACTCGCAATCCAATTTACTTTTCGTGGTGGCTCAGCGGCAGCGGGATTACCCTAACCATGCATAATATGTGGTTGCTGATTCTGATTCCGATTCAGTGGGTGTTATTAACCGTCGTGATTCGTATTACCGATGAAAAATGGCTCTACGAACTGCACGGAGAAGCCTATAAGGACTATTGCGCGAGAGTGAATCGATGGATTCCGCTCAAGAAAATTTGATAAAGTTAAATGAATTTATTTATATAAGGTTACTGAACTTCATCCAATAGCATGTCTAATGGATGGAGTTTTTTGTAATCTAATTAAATCTGAAATGAAATATTCGAAAAGGTACTTTTACAAATATCGAAGTAAGACTGAAGAAAGATAAGTTTTTTCATAAGCGACTATCCTTTAGGCTACAAGACCGAACGCTCAAAAATTGAACGTTGGACTGGAACAACGCAAACGACTCGATTCGAGTCGTGCAAAATCCTTTATAGTTAGAAGGATTTGTGACGTGGGCATTGCTAATAATGTCGAAAGGACTCTATTTTATATGAAACATTTTAAAATGAATTCCCAGCGCTTTTGAGCCTTTATATCAGGAAGTGGACGTAGTTATTGCCTTTTCTAGATCAACTACACCGGGTGTGAGACACTTACAGCATCCCACCTAGCACTCCCTCCGGTATAGGAGTAGAATAGAATCAAAGAGCAACTAGATAAATTAGTTGAAAGCGAAGGGAGGCACAACCATGCCATTTATTCATGTTGAAATGATCGAAGGAAGAAGCCGTGAACAAAAAGAAGCCCTTGTCAAAGAAGTGACAGAAGTGGTTTCTAAACACACAGGTGCTCCAACAGAACACATTCATATCATTATTCAAGAAATTAAAGCCGAAAACCTTGGCCAAAACGGCAAATTAAGAGGTTAATCAACTTCATTTAGAAAAATTACCAGACAGCTCAAAAGTTAGAACGCTTTTGGGCTGTTTTTGTTAGGAAAACTATCGAATGAATGAACAGCAAATGATATAATTTAGCTAACAATAATTAAGAGCTCATAAAGTGAGGATTAAGGATGAATTTTAAGAAATTAATATACGCATGTATAATGGGTGGAATTCTCTTTCTGTCATTTGGATGCAATCCGAGAAGCAATCGAGCCTATTTAGAAAAGCGTATCGGAACAGAAATGAGCCGCGTGTATCCAACAGAAAGATTAGAGGATTTGTTTGAGCAATTTCCAGGTGGATTTAAGATAAGGCAGTCTTTTATGGATGGCGATGATTTGTTTACAGTAGAAATAATAGCTAAGCGTAAGGGAGAACCTATTAGCGGCACTGTTTCAAAGATTGGAGATAATGGAAGTGATAAAATCTTTGAAACAAGCTTTCAATATCAAGATGGGCAGTACCAATTTGCTAATGAGAGCGATGCAGCATATTGGCCGTATCGAGGCTTCTTATTTGAAAAATTAACCTTAAATCGGGATATATTATCAAAGCTAGATTTACAAGAAAAGTCCTA
>CALIJD010000052.1 GCA_938017885.1 uncultured Granulicatella sp. | reverse complement strand
TCTGCCGGGGCTGCTGCAATGGGGGTTGCTGCAACCGCTGTAGCATTAGTAGTTCATTCATGGAAAGTGAATAAATCAGGGGTAACATTAGCGATTGCTTTAGGAGCAATGAAATTAATGATGCCAAACTTATTCAAATATCCAGTTATCTTGATTCCATGTTTATCGACAGCAATTCTTTCAGCGATTCCTGTAGCGCTCTTCTCAGTAAGTGGTACGCCTCAATCTGCTGGGTTCGGTCTTGTAGGTTTAGTAGGACCATTAGCTTCTATTGATGCAGGATTGAATGTTGGATTAGCTGCTATTGTATGGTTAGCTGTTCCAATTGCTGCTGCGATTGCAAGCAAGCTTGTATTTGAAAAAGTATTAAAACTATATGATTCTTCAGTAGTCTTCAAATTCCAAGACTAATCAATAAAATTCCTATCGGCTCCTTCATGTAATTGCATGGAGGAGTTTATTTTTATTTTCCAAAGAAGATGGTACAATAAACCTAATAGAAGGGAGTGGTTGCATGAGAATTCAGCAACTCATTTATTTTGAAAAAATTGCTGAAAAAGGTTCGATGAATGAGGCGGCTAAAGAGTTATACGTCAGCCAACCAAGTTTGTCGAAGGCCATTCGTGAACTTGAAATCGAGATGGATATTACGCTTTTTCAACGTGGAAATACGGGAATTACTTTAACGGCAGAAGGACGAGAATTTCTTGTATATGCTCGTCAAGTCCTCGATCAAGTGAATTTGATGGAAGAAAAATACAAAAGACAAACCAAACGGAAACGAACATTCTCAGTATCCGCTCAGCACTATGCCTTTGTGGTCCATGCCTTTGTAGATTTTATTCAAAAGGAAGCTGGAGACGAATATCAATTCACGCTTCGTGAAACAGAAACACAAAACATTTTAGAAGACTTAACAAATTATAAGAGTGAGATTGGCGTCTTGTATTTGAATGATTTCAACCGTAAAGTCATGGAAAAATTATTCAAAGAAAAGGACTTAGTCTTCACGCCACTCTTCACGGCACAACCACACGTATTCTTAAGTACGCAAAATCCACTTGCCGAAAAAGAGAGCATTACGCTAGAAGAATTAGAAGACTATCCTTATTTATCCTATGAACAAGGAGAAGAAAACTCATTCTACTTCTCGGAGGAAATCCTCAGCACGATGGAACATAAGAAGAGCATTAAGGTGAGTGACCGTGCGACCATCTTTAACTTAATGGTCGGATTAAATGGATATACAATTAGTTCAGGGATTATTAGTAGTAAGCTAAATGATGATAAGATTGTTGCGGTGCCGCTGGACGTGGAAGATACGATGGAACTAGGAATCTTACAACACGATCAACGAAAATTATCGAAGGAAGCAGAGCGATTCTTGCACATGCTAAAAACACATATTCAGGAATACGGCTTTGAAGTTCAAAATCTTGATTTTTAATTCACAAAGAGGTTGAAACTATTCGGAAAATCGGGGATAATAAAAGAAGTTAAGACAGAAATACTCAATAGAAGGAGACGGATGCAAATGAGTTGGAAAGAAACAGCAAAATTATGGGAATCTTTTGATGCACTAGAAGAAGGATTAAAGGTGCAATTACAATCAATGGATGATGTTCAAAAAGAGGAAGCCTTCTATACACCATTAGAGTTTGGGACTGCGGGAATGCGTGGGATTGTTGGGCCTGGGATTAATCGCATGAACACTTACACTGTTCGTCAGGCAACAGAAGGATTATCACGCTTAATTGAAAGTTACGGGGAAGAAGCGAAAAAACGTGGCGTAGCGATTGCTTATGATTCACGTCATTTTTCACCAGAATTCGCAATGGAATCTGCACGTACATTAGCCACTCATGGCATTGCGTCATATGTATTTGAAAGCTTACGTCCAACGCCAGAATTATCATTCGCGGTACGTCACTTGCATACATTTGCCGGAATTATGATTACAGCTAGTCATAACCCAGCAGCTTACAATGGATATAAAGTATACGGTGAAGACGGCGGTCAAATGCCTCCAAAAGATGCGGATGCATTAACAGCTTATGTTCGTCAAGTGGCAAATCCACTTGAAATCGAAGTGCTAGATGATGATGCATTAGAAGCATCAGGTCTTGTAACGATTATCGGAAAAGACGTCGATGATGCGTACTTGAAAGAAATTAAAACAGTCTCTGTAAATCCAAAACTTCTTAGTGATGTAGAAGGATTATCAGTCGTTTATACACCATTACATGGTACTGGTTTAATGCTTGTTGAAAAAGCATTAGAACAAGCAGAATTTAAAGGCTTACATGTGGTTGAAGAACAAGCAGTGCCAGATGGAGACTTCTCAACAGTTAAATCTCCAAACCCTGAGGAAGCAGGCGCATTTGAATATGCGGTAGAATTAGGGAAAAAAGTTGGTGCAGATGTATTATTAGCCACTGACCCGGATGCGGACCGTATGGGGGCAGCAGTACGATTGCCAGATGGAAGCTACCAAGTGATTACCGGAAACCAAATCGCTGCCATCTTAGTGGATTACTTATTATATGCTCACCAACAAGCAGGAACTCTTCCAAGTAACGCGCTTGTTGTAAAATCAATCGTAAGTAGTGAACTTCCAACAGCTGTTGCTAAGAGTTACGGTGCTGAAATGATGAATGTGTTAACAGGATTCAAATTCATCGCAGAACAAATCCAACACGACGAAGAAACGGGAGACCATACATTCATGTTCGGTTTCGAAGAAAGTTACGGATATCTCGTGAAATCATTCGTCCGTGATAAAGATGCGGTTCAAGCAGTGTTATTACTAACAGAAGTAGCTGCACGCTTCAAGAACGAAGGGAAGACTTTATACGATGGCCTTCAAGCGTTATACGCAAAACACGGATACTTCTTAGAAAAAACAATTTCTGTAACAGTAGCTGGTTTAGAGGGTCCACAAAAGATTAAAGCTTTATTAGATGGCCTACGTTCTTCAGTTCCAACAAGCTTTGGCGGATTGAAAGTAGCACTCGCACAAGACTTCGCAGTAAATGAGCAAAAAGATGCGAACGGTGTTGTTTCTGAAATCGGACTACCAACGTCTAATGTATTGAAATATATCCTAGAAGATGGATCTTGGATTGCCGTTCGTCCAAGTGGTACCGAACCAAAAATTAAGTTCTATATCGGAGCAAAAGCAGACAA
>CALIJD010000051.1 GCA_938017885.1 uncultured Granulicatella sp. | reverse complement strand
CATTTTCAATTCATTAGAATAATTCGGATTGCATATTTTATATTGAATTCTTTAAATGAATTTTTCCTATTCTCTATGAAAGTAAAAGTACCTACTGACATTTTTCATCAGTAGGCTCTAATTTATCCCAATATTTCATTCACTTTTTGTTGTACCGCATCATAGTCATACCCAGCAGCTTCAAGTCGCTCTTTGCGTTCTTCTCCATTACCCCAATCGCCCTGAATTACTTCATAGGCAAGCGTATCCGTCGTTTTTATATCATTGATTTGAGATCCTTGTAAAGCAAGATTTACTTTTTCTTGAATTCTTTCTGCATCATACCCGGCATCCGTCAGTTGTTTTATTCGTTCTTGTCCAACTCCCCATTCTCCTCGAATAACTTGTTGAACAATTGCATTATCATCACTAAAAACTTCATGACGCACCCAGGTATTCATTCGGAATTCTTCCTCTGGAAAATACTTATGTAAAATTTCAGCCAGATTATTTCCGAGTGAAGCAAAATATTGCATTCTTTCAATAAAGTATGCTCGCACACTTTCCGTTGTACCTCCATGCAATTCCATGCTTCGGTGAGGACAACTAGTAGGAACAAATTCATGGTGAAGTCGAACCGTGTCTTGTGAGATTGGCATCCCTGCTTCTACCAAGTCTGCTGCTGCTTTTAATAGTGTCATATCCTCATTCTGTAGGAATTCCTCGTCACTAGCTGATAGGCTCTCACATACCTCGTATCCAACGGAACGGCAGTTACTCCACCAATCTCCGGTATGGTATCCGATGTTTTCAATTGGGACAACTTGAACAATCGTGTCACGATTACAATAGAAATGGGCAATTCCTAAAGCTTTATCACGATTTCTTAGAAAAGGAATATACCGATGTGGTTTCATTCTTCCCGCATCATTATGGATCACCACAAAATCAAAACTTTCTAGAAAGCCACTGTCCTTCATCACAAAATCTCTCAAAATTCTAATCACCTTAATTCTCCTCCTTCTGATGTAATTGCTTCAATACGCTTTGGAACTTTTGCGGTACTGGTAGACCTAGATACGATGCATTTTCTAGTATGGATATCCCCTCATTTGAGATGTAGAAGAAAATGACCGTTGCTCTTAACACTCCTGCTTTCCCTAGAATATACACATCGACTACATTCGCCGTTCCAACAAGAACAAAAATCAGCACCTTACGAGCAATCCCCTTATACCCAACAGAGCTGGAAAGTCGCTTTTGATCAATGGCATTTAACACTCCTGTTATGTAATCGAGAATCACAAGGACTAGCAATGCATACAAAAGGCCATCTTTCCCTCCGAGAAAACCTCCTACGATGGCTCCAAGGGCAAAAAATCCGGATTGTAAATAATAGAATGATGTTTTCATAAATTCCCATCCCTTACATCATTTAGAGAAGGTTAGGAGAACCATCTCTAGTAGATGATTCTCCATCCTCGCTAGAAGTTAGTTCTTAAAAACTTTCTAGCTCCCTTCCTAACCTTAATTTATTTTTTCTTTTTGTCGTTAAAAATCACATTTTTAATACGAGTCATATAGTTAGCACTTTCCCCATTCGTATACAATTGAACTCCTTGTTTTTCGAAAAGGTTGGCATCTGCAATTTTTTTCATTGCTGCACGTGTTGTTGCTTCATCTAGATTATCTTCCGGATGAGCAATAACAAGGCGTTTAGTTTTGCCATCACTTCCTGTAAATCCTAAATATAATTCTTTAACTGTAGTTGTTTCATTTGCCATGATATTTTCCTCCTTTATTTATTAGTTTCTATCGTGTCGTGTACGAACGATTGTATCGCAGTATGTCATTGCTTCTTTGGCAAGAGTATCGACTGCGTCTGAGACTGTCATTACCGCATCATGCGTAGCCCCTTGCTTCAAGTTTTGAATACTCTTGAATTTCTTCACTTTTCCTTTTTCCGCATCTTGGTAGAATAGTTCCAATGTTGCTTTGTTAAATACTTCTGACATTTTTATGTCCTCCTTGTTTGGTTTATTTTGTTTTGTAGTGTCATGACTTCTACATCTATATAAACCAATTAGGATTCTATTTTGCTATGCTTGTCTAAAAATTTTTTCATTTTTTTTCGAATTGATAGAATATCCTGCTGAACCGCCGAACGAGTTCGTCCTATTCTTCTAGCATATTTCGAGACGGGTTCATCACTTCCCATCAAATATTGCAATGTTTTCATTTGGAGTTTCGTTAGTCTTTGGAAAAATTCCTTATAGTCGAATTCTACCTCAACCCAGTAGGGGTCATTTTCCGACTCCTGCATCCAATCCTGATTAAACTCTACCGTTTCGATGTTCTTCTTAGTAATTCGACTGAGAAATTTCCAATATAATTTCCGTTGAAGGTAGCTGTTAAACTGTTTCGCTGCTTCCAAAGACTCAAGTGGATTTAATTTGCTCTCTTGATAAG
>CALIJD010000050.1 GCA_938017885.1 uncultured Granulicatella sp. | reverse complement strand
CGTTAATTTGCTTTGGGATTCATACAGGGTCTGCAGTACTATTTTCGCAATATTGGGGAGTACGAGATGCTAAAAAAGTACAAGCTGTGAATCAGATGAGCATAGTACTATCGACAGCAGTAAGTGGTGTGTTCATGCTTCTTGGCGTATTATTCCCGTATGAAATTTTGTATATTTTTACGAAAGATCCACTAGTCATTCAAGCCGGTGGGGATTACTTACGTGTTGCCGCTTTAAGTTATGTATTTACAGCATGGAGTTTTGCGATGACGAACGCGCTTCGTACAACGGGTAGTCCTAAAGTACCTTTAGTTGCTACCATTTGTAGCTTTATTACCAATGCATTTTTTAACTATGTATTTATTTTCGGTAAATTTGGGGCACCAGCGCTTGGCGTTGTCGGAGCAGCCGTTGCTACATTAATCGCTCGTATGATTGAAGTAGGGGTTCTATTTAGTGTAGTAAGTTTTTATAGTGGACCGATTCATTTACCAATTGGACGTTATTGGCAAAAAATCTCAAAAGGATTTTGGATGAGCTTTTGGGTGACTACTTTCCCAGTAATTGTCAATGAAACTTTTTGGGCATTGGGACAAGTCTTCTATAGTGCGGCATATGCGATGGTCGGGACACAAGCGACAGCGGCAATTCAAGTTGCCGTTGCGGTTCAAAATTTATCATTCATTTTAGTACGTGGTGTCGGAAGTAGTTGTAGTATCATGCTAGGGAATAGAGTAGGACGTAATGAATTAGAGAAAGCTCAAAACGAAGCCAAACGGTTCTTAATCATTTCTCTAGTTATCGGAGTTGTGATTGGAGCGATTCAAAGTTTAACACCACGATGGACTTTATTGATGTTTGCGCATTTAAGTCCGGAAGTATTTGAACTCGGTATACAATTGCTTCAAATTATGGGCGTTATTTTCGTGTTTAAAACATTAAATTCCATTATTTTAGTTGGAGTCCTTCGCGGTGGCGGGGATACACAGTACGGAATGAAACTGGAGATGGCTTGCGTATGGTTGATTGGAGTCCCACTAGCACTTCTGGCCGCTGCAGTATGGCATTTCCCAGTCCAACTCGTTGTTATCTGTGCAGGTTCAGAAGAATTGTGTAAAGCATTTATTGGCTTAAAACGAGTCTTCTCTGGAAAATGGATTCATCGTTTAGTTGAAGCATAGTTTTATAATTTTTTAAACGGAAGATGAACCTTTTTATTTTAGGTTCATCTTCTTATTTTAGAGTGAAATATGATACAATAATAAAAAATAACTGAGGAGCTAAAGCCTTATGACAAACTTATATGGAAGCTTAGAAGCTGGTGGTACAAAGTTTATTTGTGCAGTAGCTGATGAAGACTTTAATACTGTTGAGGAATTACAATTTCCGACAACCACTCCAAAAGAGACATTAAAAAAGACTGCTGATTTTTTTGCTAAATTCAAAAATTTAAAAGCAATTGGAATCGGGTCATTTGGACCAATTGATGTAGATCCAAAATCGAAAACATATGGTTATATAACAACTACGCCAAAATCAAATTGGTCAAATGTCGATGTGGTTGGAACACTAAAGAAAAGACTAGATGTGCCTATGTATTTTACAACTGATGTAAACAGTTCTGCGTATGGAGAAGTCTATGCTCGTAACAATCGTGGAGAAAACATCGAAACACTAGTGTATTACACAATCGGTACTGGAATTGGTGCGGGTGTAATTCAACGAGGTGAATTTATTGGAGGCACCAGTCATCCTGAAATGGGACATGTTTATGTTTGTAAGCATCCAATCGATGTTGCTAATAACTTCGATGGTGTTTGTCCGTTCCATAAAGGGTGTCTTGAAGGTCTAGCTGCTGGTCCAAGTTTAGAAGCACGTACTGGAGTTCGTGGGGAACATATAGATATTACGAGTGATGTATGGGATGTTCAGGCAAGTTATATTGCTCAAGCAGCCATTCAAGCAACACTAACTTTCCGTCCTGAAAAAATCGTATTCGGTGGGGGAGTAATGGCTCAAAATCATATGGTGGAACGCGTTCATCGCATGTTTGAGGAATTACTAAACGGATATGTACCAACACCTCCAGTAAAAGACTATATTGTAACACCTGCCGTTGATAATAATGGGTCTGCTACTTTAGGAAACTATGTGTTAGCGAAAAGTTTAGTTCATTAATTTTCCAAGTATCTATCATTTATGAAATTAACTAATGGAAACTTTACCGCAAGGCTTTTCATTTTCTTCATAATTTAGTATAATAGTTAAGGATACACATATTGAAGGGAGAGAAAGCCAAATGTCAACAGGAGCATGGATTTTAATCGTGATTCTTGCTGCAATCGCAGGTGCGATCGGTGGTTTCTTTATCGCACGTCGTACAATGATGAATTACTTCGCAGAAAACCCACCATTTGATGAAGATATGATTCGTAGCATGATGACTCAAATGGGTCAAAAACCATCTGAACAAAAAGTTCGTCAAATTGCTGCTTCAATGAAAGCACAAGCTAAAAAAAGAGCTAAAAAATAAAGTCAAAAACCATCGGAAAATTCCGATGGTTTTTTTGTTATACCGTATACCGTATACGGTATAACGTTATTTTTTTACTGGTAATTCATATACATAATTTGGATCAATTTCTTTATCAAGTTCGTCAAATTTTTGAATAAGCACTTGATCGTAATTCGCAATTTCTTCTTTTGTTAGTTTTTGATCTGCAATATAAATAGGTTCACCGATTCTCACATGCATTTTTTGACGCTTGAGAATGTCTTTTAAACTAAGTAGACCTTGATAGACCATAGGAACAATCGGCGCTTTAGCAAGACGAGCAATGGTTACTGCGCCGCCTTTCATTTCATTTGAGTACCGTGTTCCAGTTGGGAAGATAACAAGGGCTTTTTTATTTTCTTTAATCTGTTGAACAGGATATTTTATCGCACTTGGCCCTGGTTTTTCACGATTTACCGGGAAAGCACCAAGTTTTTTGATAAACCAAGCAAATGGTTTTGGTTTGAATAATTCTTGTTTCGCCATTAAGACAAGTGGTTGAGGATAAACAGCAATCGCCATCATAACCGGATCTAACCAAGAACGATGAGGTGCTACAAGTACGTAGCCAGTATCCTTTGGTAATTTTTCTCTACCTTTATAATCAGCGAACCCGTTTAATAGGACTAATAATCCACGAACAATCCAAATCGTGATTTTGTAAATCATAACATTCTCCTTTATTTCATCTGTAACTGTAGTATGCGTGAATTCAGCGTTTTTTGCAAGTTCAAAACACTCATGGAAACCCTCTCTTTTTTCGTTATATATGGTATAATAATGGTAAGAATTTTACGGGGAATTTCCTATGAAAGAATATAAAATCAGTTATTTTCGACTATGTTTAGTCTTATTAGGATATTTAATTTATAATCTTGTCTATTATATGCTTGATTATTCCGGAGGCTATGGGTTCTTTATTGTTTGGCCGATTTTCTTTTTATCTTTAGCCATGATTGTTTTAGGAAACATCTTACTTTTTAGAGACATCATTAAATTAAGAGCTATGTATGAAAAGAATAAAATGATTCAAGTAACCAGTATGATTCAAGTCATCTCTGCTAGTATTGGTTTATGTTTCCAACTAACGAACTTAAGTGCAGGGATATTGTGGCCAATTAATTATGTCGAACATTATCCGCTTTTAGTTGGTACAAGCATCATTTATTCGGTTATTTTCATAATAGGCGTTATTCAAAAAAGAGCAATAGAGCAACAAGAAAAGTTATCATCCGTTTTCAGTTTAGTTTTCGGGTTTTGCGTGGTCTTACTTTGTAACTTCTTATTATTCACGAATAGCAAGGCGTCTGTTTTTGATTCAAACAAACTATATGTAGAGGAGTTTAAAGATTTCGGCTTCACTGGAAAAGTTGAGGTTCGAGAAAAAACGCAATTAATTGAACCGTATGTTGGTTCTCGTACTAGTTTACATTATGATGAGAAATTATCGGATGGTAGTTATTTCTGGGAGTTAATTGATGTTGTAGAAGTTCGAAGCGGGACTCATGTAACCAAACTGGACGATCAGCTTGTTGAAGAAATTAGTAAGTATCTTGAGACCGATGAAGAAAATGAATTATTCGATAAAGTAAAGAAACAAGAATTTCAATTTGTAATATTCCTCTATAAGGACCTAATTAGGAAACGAGATATTGATAAAAAATTAGTAGAGAAAGTTAATAATGCAGTAGGGTTTAAACTAGTAGAAAAATACGGTTTAAGTCTTTATCCAAAAAATCCTCCTGAGTTTTATAGCTTGATTATTAAAAACGCTCTGAAAAATAGAGCAAATGGGGATACTGAAATCGCTGGTTTTTATAACATTGATGTCTTTAATAAGGCGATGATTGCTCATTTTGGTTATGTGAATTACCTTGATTTCGATCAATTCCTTAAAGATAAAAATGCAAGTCGTGTAGATTATCTTAAAAAGATACTATCTAAGATTCCATCTGGAACGCTTGAGGATGGGACTTATAAATTCACTGGCACGACAAAAGTTGATGGTAAAGATCAATTAGTGACGGTTACGATGGTAATTGAAAACGGAAGTAGTCATTTTGAAGCAGATGAAATGAGAAATCCCTAATCTATGATAAGTGAGGAGGAGCTTTGATGAAACGAGATACAGTTAGTTTTTTCCGGATGAGTTTAGTCATCATTGGATATTTAATCTATAATGTTCTTTTCTATTTGTATCCATCTGGAGAGATTCCTTCTTTTGCATGGCTTTTTGTTATTGTATCGTGGGCACTGATTGCTTTTGGAAATCTCTTTTTACTCATTGACCCAATCCGTTTAATTCTGGGGTATAAAGAG
>CALIJD010000049.1 GCA_938017885.1 uncultured Granulicatella sp. | reverse complement strand
GTTACAATGGACGTAACGAAAGCTGTTGAAGAAATCAAAGCTGGTAAAGTAACTTACCGTGTTGACAAAGCTGGTAACATCCACGTTCCAATCGGTAAAGTTTCATTCTCAGATGAAAAATTAGTAGAAAACTTCAAAACAATTCACGAAACATTATTACGTATCAAACCTGCTACAGTTAAAGGTCAATACGTACGTAACGTTGCTGTGACAACTACTTTCGGCCCTGGGGTTAAAGTAGACGTAGCTTCTCTATAATTTAAAAATGAATGAACCAAGCCTAGTGCTTGGTTCTTTTTTTTTTTGAATGAAAAACGCATACTGCCATAGAAGTAGTATGCGTTTTGTCTTATATAAAACTTTAATGTAATAAAGAATCGATGTTTCTTCTTCGATAGAGTAGTCTGCGAACTTCCATCGTGTGTCCTATAACTACATAATAAATGGAGAAATTCTTAACACGAATTCTATAGTAAGGATGCTTGCGAACTCGATTGGACGGAATAGCTTGAAAAGAAAGAGGACTGAGTAGCCTCTGAAAAATAGCTCTTTCAATCTCGTCGACGAATCTACTGGCTGCAGAAGGATTGTTCAATTCGACAGCAATATAATGCACAACATCCGTTAAATCTTTTTGGAATAAAGGAAGGTAGGATAGTCGATACTCACTATTTTCCATTGATTTTTCCTCTGATTTGATCGAACACTTCGGAATGCGTGTAACGGGTCTCGTCCGTTTCGGCAATTCTATCAGCAACGTCAAGCTCTCTCTCCACGGATTCCATAAGAGTAGTATATTGTTCAACGCTGAGGACGACCATTGAACCGTGACCGTTCTTAGTTAGAAATACGGGAACATTATCGTTTAAAACGATCTCTTCAATTTCGGGAAACTTATTACGTAAGTCGGATACGGGTCTAATATGAATCATAGTGTATGCTCCTTTCTTATCAATATTTTATCATAAAAATAGCAAAAGAGATAACGTTAAAATTTTTAATTTAGAATTACGTTCTTTCTTGACAGGGAAGAGTCAATCGTGTAAACTAATAAAAGTTGAATGCGACCGAAGACAGTAGGGGGCGCTGGCCTTAATATCCTACCGAGGGAGAACAAGTTGATCTTATTTCTCTGTGTCTTTGTGGGCATAGATTTTTTTTATGCCCTACCTAAATTTCAGGAGGTGAAAAACGAAGATGAGTGAAGCAATCATTGCTAAAAAAGCACAACAAGTTGCAGAAGTTGCTGAACAGTTCAAAAACGCATCATCAGTTGTTGTTGTTGACTATTTAGGAATTACTGTAGAACAAGCTACAAATCTACGTTCAGAATTACGTAGTGCAGGTGTACAATTTGCCGTTGTTAAAAACAGCATTTTATCACGTGCAGCTAAAGAAGCTGGTTTAGAAGGAATGGATGACGTTTTCAAAGGACCATCAGCTGTAGCTTTCAGTAACGAAGATGTAGTAGCTCCTGCTAAAATCTTAGCTGACTTTGCTAAAAAAGTTGAAGCTTTAGAAATTAAAGCAGGTGTGGTTGAGGGTAAAGTTTCTTCAAAAGAAGAAATCGAAGCTCTTGCAAAACTACCAAGCCGCGAAGGGTTACTTTCAATGCTATTATCAGTATTACAAGCACCAGTTCGCAACACTGCATTGGCAATCAAAGCCGTTGCAGAACAAAAAGATGGCGCAGCAGCTTAATAAAGCGAGTTAGCTAACTTTAAAAATACAAAACAAAAATTATTAAAACAACCAAAAAATGGAGGAAAATAAAAATGGCATTAAACATTGAACAAATCATTGCTGACATTAAAGAAGCAACTGTATTAGAATTAAACGACTTAGTAAAAGCTATCGAAGAAGAATTTGGTGTAACAGCAGCAGCTCCTGTAGCTGTAGTAGCAGGTGGCGCTAGCGAAGCTGCGGAAGAAAAAACTGACTTCACTGTAGAATTAACTTCTGCTGGAGATCAAAAAATTAAAGTAAT
>CALIJD010000048.1 GCA_938017885.1 uncultured Granulicatella sp. | reverse complement strand
AGGAACAATCTTTATGTTATTGGCATTTGCTTTAGCATACATTTCATCAAAATAATGATTTTTAAGTACAATTGTTCGGATAACCATTCAATTGTACTTTTTAATTTTTTTCAGAGGAGTTTAATATGGAAGCACTATGGTTAAGAAAAGAAAGCAATACAAGAGCAGTGATTTTATTTCACGCCTATACTGGGACACCGGCAGATGTGAGAATGCTTGCGCAGTTTCTACATCGTCATGATTATGCGGTGTATGTGCCAGTCTTTTCTGGTCATGGAACCCCTGATGTCGATGATATTCTTAATAATTCTCCTAAAAAATGGTATGAAGATGCTAAAAAAGCGATCGTATTTGTTAAAAATTCTGGGTTTAATACCATTGCTGCTTTTGGGCTATCTATGGGTGGAATTATGGCTACAAAGGCTGCAACGGAGCAACTTGTAGATTATGCTGGGACTTTCTGTTCACCGATTTCTGTAAGAAATCCGCAACTTCCGGGGCTGTTAAAAAGTTTTATGATGTATGCTCAAGCTTCTTATTTAAAACTCAATCGTCCTTTTGATAGTATCGAGATGAAGTTGAAAGCCCAAAAGCAATTAGATGAACTACAAATTTTTTCAAGTGAAGTAGCATCTAATTTAGATAAAGTAACAGGAAGTTTTTATATTGCACAAGGGGAACAAGATACACTGGTGAATCCTGAAGCCTCTTTAGAATTAAAAGAAGCTTTGGTGAATGCGCAAGTGGAATTACATTGGTATGAAGAAGCCGGCCATGTCATTACAGTCAGTCCTGTTAGAAAGGAATTCCAAGAGACTGTTCTCTCTTTTCTAAATCAACAAGAATGGAGGTAAATGAATGAGACAATCATTAGAAGAAACCTTAATGGCTTTTTTTAGGGAACATGAATCTGAAAGTTTCTCTGTTCAAGAAATTAGCGAGCATTTCGGATTTACAGGTTCAAAGGACTTTAAGATTTTAGTGAAACAATTAGCTGACCTCGAAGATTCTGGAAAAATTGTATTAACACGACAAGGTAAATTTGGGTTCAATCAAAAAAATCGCACATTGGAAGGAACATTCCGATTAAATGATAAAGGGTTTGGTTTTGTAACAGTTGAAGAAGGCAAACCAGATATTTTTATCCCCAGAACGGATGTCCATGGCGCTATGGATGGAGATACGGTTGCTATTCGTATCGTTCAAGAAGAAAATCCATATAATGATAAAGCAGCAAGCGGAACGATTGTGAAAATCATAGAACGCGCTGTGAAGCAAGTGGTGGGAATATATACACGTTACCCATCGAAGATTATGATGCAAACAGGCTATTGCGGTGAAATTGCATTAAAAGATTCTAAATTAAAGAAAACAAAATGTTATGTTACAAGAAAGGGATTAAATCCAGTTGACGGAACCGTCGTGATTGCCGAAGTAGAACATTATGAAACGGAACGTCACGAACTCGTCTTGAAGGCTCATATCATCAAAGAAATCGGCTATAAAGATGCTGTCGGTATGGATATTTTAATGATTTTACATCAATTAAAAATCCCTACCGTATTCCCAGATGCAGTATTAGAGGAAGCCAACCGTGTGAGTGAAACAATCTCACCGGAGGAACTTGAAGGGCGTGTAGATTTACGCCAAGAATTAACCGTGACGATCGACGGAGCAGACGCCAAGGACTTAGATGATGCGGTCGCTCTTGTCAAACGTGAAGATGGAACCTTTGTTTTAACGGTATCCATCGCCGATGTTTCTTATTATGTAACGGAAAATTCAGAGATGGATAAAGAAGCATTTGAACGCGGAACGAGTGTGTATTTAACAGATCGTGTGGTTCCAATGTTACCGCAAAGATTATCAAACGGAATTTGCTCGCTACATCCATATGAAGAACGTTTAACATTAACAGCTCGTATGGAAATCGACCGTAGCGGAACGATTTACCAGCACGAAATTTTCCCTAGTGTGATTCAATCGAATGAGCGATTAACTTATGATGAAGTGAATGTATTATTCAATACGAATGAAGCTTCTGAAAAAATCACACCAGAGATAGCAGAAATGCTCTGGAATATGAAAGAATTACATACGATTCTTGAACGTAGACGCATGGAACGTGGAGCGATTGACTTTGATACACAAGAAGCAAAAATTCTTGTAGATGAAAAAGGAGTTCCAACAGAAATTGTACTCCGTGAACGTGGTGTAGCAGAGCGACTCATTGAGTCCTTTATGCTGTCAGCTAATGAAACAGTAGCTCGTCACTATGAACAAAAGAAGGTGCCGTTCATCTATCGTATTCACGAAAATCCAGATAGCGAAAAACTTCAACGAATCTTAGAGTTTATTACAGCGTTTGGAATTACGATTAAAGGGAAGAACGATTCGATTACACCGAAGAAGTTGCAAAAGGCATTGAATGAAGTGCGCGGTGAGCCGTATGAAGCGGTGGTATCAACGATGATGCTTCGTTCTATGAAACAAGCTAAGTACGATATTACGCCAACGGGACACTATGGTCTTGCAGCTGAAGATTATACGCACTTTACTTCGCCCATCCGTCGTTATCCAGACTTAATCGTTCATCGTATGATTCGTCATTACGGAAAACATCTGGGTCACTTATCGAAGAAAGAAGAAATGCTTCTTGAAGATAAGTTACAACAAATTGCAGACCAATCATCTCGTATGGAACGACTTGCAGTACAGGCTGAACGTGATGTGAATGCATTGAAAAAAGCTGAATACATGCAAGATAAGGTTGGCGAGGAATTCGACGGTATCGTAAGTTCTGTGACAAAATTTGGGATGTTTGTCGAGTTAGCCAATACCGTAGAAGGATTAATCCATATTTCTCACTTAAAACAAGACTACTTTAACTTTATTGAAAGCCACATGATTTTACTAGGGGAACGTACAGGAGTCAGTTACCGTATCGGTGACCGTGTTCGTGTGAAGTGTGTGAAAGTAGATGTGGAAGCTAGAGAAGTCGATTTCCTACTCGTAGAAGATGCAAAATTGGCTAAAACTGAACGACCAAGAAAAGGCGAATTCTTTGATGAAAAGACTTCTAAGAAGGGCAAAAAATCAAAAGATCGCCAACGCTTTAAAAAAGCAATTAAAACGAAAAAGAAAAAACGCTAGGGGGTTCATGAATGCCTAAAGGAACGAACGATAAAGTGCTCGCACAAAATCGAAAAGCAAGTCATGACTATACCATTCTTGAAACGATTGAAGCTGGAATGGTCTTAACTGGAACAGAAATTAAATCGGTTCGTCAAGCGCGTATCAATTTAAAAGATGGCTATGTGAGCTTGAAGCAAGGAGAAGCTTTTCTTGTAGGGGTCCATATTAGTCTGTTTGAACAAGGGACCCTCTTCAATCATGACCCATTAAGAACGAGAAAATTATTGCTTCATAAAAAGCAAATCAATTATTTACTAGAGCAAGTAAAGCAAGCCGGAAATACAGTAGTGCCGCTTAAGGTCTACATTAAAAATGGCGTTGCGAAGTTGTTAATCGGTGTTGCGAAAGGGAAGAAAAATTACGATAAACGTGATGCCTTAAAGCAAAAGGATATGAAACGCGAAATTGATCGTGCGATGAAAGAAAGATATTAAATGAGAAAAGCTGGACATATGTCCAGCTTTTTTAGTTTTAAGAAAATCTAAAATTAATAGTTCTGTTTAGTTTGAGGATCTATTTCATATTGGTTTCATATTGGGAATGCAAAATGAAATCACGGATAAGGAAAGGAAGTGAGCAAATGGATTGGAAGAAACGCGCTGGGGCATACTTAATCAGAAAGAAAATTCGGACAGGAATTTTGTTTTTCATTATGGTACTAATTTCTTCAGCAGTATTAGCAGTTCTTTCGATGCAAGAAAGTACTGGGAAGGTTGAAGAGAAACTCCTTAGTCTTTCAAATTCAGGCTTTCAAGTTGAATCAATCTTAAATGATGGGGGGATACAAAAGAAGCAATTAACTCAAATTGAGAAAACAGATGGAGTCAAGGATGTTCAATATGAATACGATGCAGTTGGACAATTGCAAGATGCTAAAGCTGTTCAAAGAGAACAATCTGTTCAACTAGATCAAGGAAATCTCGGTGAGTTAGTCGGGGTTCGAGGAGTTAGTGATAGCAATAATGAAATGAATTTTGCTAGTGGAGCATTAAATATTCAAAGTGGGAGAGCACTAACAAAAGAAGATCGAAATAAAGTTCTTATTCATGAAGAATTAGCGAAAGAGAACAACTGGACGGTTGGTTCTAAAATTAAAATGAAACTGTTTAAGAATGGAGAAGAAGGTGGAGGCTCTTACAATGAAATCACTGTTGAAGTCGTTGGAATTTTCAACGGGAAATTATCAGAGCAATCTACAGGGCTCACAAGTGATTTAACTGAAAATCGTATGTATATGGATTATAAAACGAGTCAGTTATTAGCAGGTAATAAGGAGTCGAATGAAGTTGTTCATAGAGCTATCTATACTGTAAAAAATCCTTCACAACTAGACTCTGTGATTAAAGAAGTAAAAAAACTTTCACTAAATTGGGAAACTTTACAATTATCAAAAAATGAACAAGTCTTTGAACAAGTATCAGGTCCGATTTCAAATTTTAAATCATTAATGATGTTATTAACGGGATCTGTGTTCGCATTAGCAGTCATTATATTATTCTTAATTTTATTATTCACCTTACGTGAAAGAATCCATGAATTTGGAATATTATTATCTCTTGGTATTTCAAGAGGAAAAATTATTAGTCAAATTTTACTGGAGCTGTTTACGATTGCTTCAGGAAGTTATTTAATCGCATTATTCTTTGGTGAGTTTGTGGCAAATCAATTTTATTCAGGATTGATTTCATCGGATGATATACCTGCTCAGGTCAAGTCATTATTTGAATCCAGTTTGCCACAACTAACACTAATGGAGGGTGTTAAAACATTAGTCATCGTCATTGTTATTATTGTATTAGCAGTACTATTTAGTACAGCCGTAATCTTAATGAAGAAACCAAAGAAAATATTAAGTCAAATGAATTAAAGGAGTGGTCTTATGTCAGTATTATCATTAGAAAATATTTACTATCGTTATGAGAATGCACAAAAATATGTATTAAAAGATTTAAATGCTCAGTTTGAGGAAGGAAAATTTATTGCCGTTGTAGGTAAATCGGGTGCAGGGAAATCAACATTCTTATCTTTATTAGCAGGATTAGATAGCCCAACAAAAGGGAAAGTGCTATTTAAGGGAGAAGATATTGCAAAAGGTTCCTACAGCAATCATCGTAGAGATCATATTTGCTTGGTTTTCCAAAACTACAATTTGATTGATTACTTAACACCGCTTGAAAATGTCAAACTTGTAAACGAAAAAGCGGATAAAGAAATTCTTCTAAAATTAGGCTTAGGAGAGGAACTGATTCATAGAAATGTATTGAAACTATCAGGGGGACAACAACAACGTGTAGCTATTGCCAGAGCTTTAGTATCCAAAGCGCCAATCATTTTAGCTGATGAGCCAACAGGTAATCTGGACATTGAGAACGGACTTGCTATCGTTGGCCTTCTTCACCAGTTATCCTCTGAGCGAGGGACAGCCGTGCTTATGACAACACATAATAGGCTTGTCCTAGAGCGTTATCCAGCACGCTGTATTGAGGTAGGGAATATCTAGTGTCAGGTATCACCATAGATTCATATTTAAAGTCCACATATCACTGGTGAAAGTCATGAAGTTTGGAGGCACATCTGTTGCCTCCGCTGAGCGTATCCAGCACGTAGCTAACCTAATCACAGCCACAGACGAACCCAAGATTGTGGTTCTCTCTGCAATGGCAGGGACGACAAATGCTCTCGTGGAGATTGGGCATCAGCTCATGGCACACCATCGTCATGAGGCACTGACAATCCTCACCAAGCTCAAGCATAAGTATGAATCAGAGACTCGCAAACTCTTCCCTGACACTAAGAGCTACGATAAGGCGTGGACACTAGTAAACGAGACCTTTTTCTTCCTAGAGCAGATTTGCTATGCAGAGTCTTTCACTCTCTTCGATGAGAAGAAGATACTAGCTAGAGGGGAGCTACTCAGTACAGCCATGATGCTCCGCCATCTATCTGATCGAGGTATTCAGGCTGTCGGACTACCTGCCTTGGAGTATATGCGCACAGATAAGCAGGCAGAGCCCGATGAGGCCTTCATAGAAGAGCATCTCAAAGGACTCATCAAGCTCGCTCCAGAGGGAACGCACCTCTTCATCACGGAGGGTTACATCTGTCGCAATGCATTCGGTGATATAGACAATCTACAAAGAGGAGGTAGTGACTACACTGCAACCCTAATTGGTGCAGCCCTTGCTGTCGACGAGATACAGATATGGACAGATATAGATGGTATGCATAATAATGATCCTCGTTTCGTAGATGCAACCTCACCAGTACGCCGTCTGCATTTTGAAGAAGCATCTGAGCTAGCATACTTTGGCGCAAAGATTTTGCACCCAACATGCATACAACCTGCTAAACGAAGGAGCATCCCCGTTCGTCTACTCAACACCCTTGCTCCCGAAGCTCCTGGCACACTCATCTCTCTTGATACAGATAAGGATATGATCAAGGCTGTGGCAGCGAAGGACAACATCACAATGCTCCGTATCCGAAGCAACCATCAGCTCTCACATTGGTGCTTCATAGGCAAGGTATTCTCTCTCTTTGAGCATCACTGTATCCCCATTGATATGGTCGCATCCACAGAGGCATCTATATCTCTCACCTTTGAGCGTCCAAGTCTCCCTGATGAGCTCCGTATCGGACTACTTCAGCTAGGATCGATTGAAGTAGAGCATGGGCTAACCATTGTCTGTATTGTAGGAGATTTGGAGTGGGAAAATATCGGTTTTGAAGCTCAGATACTCAATGCCCTTAGGGAAGTACCAATCCGTATGATTTCCTATGGAGGAAGTGACTACAACCTCACCGTACTCGTTGAGGCTAAGGATAAGCAACGGACCCTACTCGCCCTCAGTAATCATCTTTTTAGCTCCACAGCCAAAGAATAATGGTGCCATCTGCCCCCTCCCGATGCCAGCTTTGGCTGGGGCTCACCCGGCCACGTACGCTCTTCTCTGGGTTAAGCTCAGTGCTGGTTGCCCTATTCTATGCTGGGAGCTTAGGGGCTATTGAATGGGTGAAGGCATTACTACTTATACTCGTAGCAGTGAGCGCACAGATAGCGAGCAATATAGCCAACGATCTCATTGACTATAAAAAGGGTGCTGATACAGATGAGCGAAAAGGGCCTCTGCGTCCTCTCTCTAAAGGGTTACTCACAGAGCGAGAAGTCAAGCAAGCTCTCTATATTAGCCTCGCAGCACTCCTCATTTCTGGAATTTCCCTCATCGCCCTATCCTCTTGGTGGCTCTTATTTATAGGAGGGTTCATTTCCATCGGAATCTTCGCCTACTCAGGAGGCCCCTACCCTCTTTCATATCATGGGCTAGGCGATGTAGCTGTGTTAGTCTTTTTTGGCTGGATACCTACTCTTACAAGCTTCTATATCCTAAGGGGAACAGTCTCCGACTCAACAATAGGACATCTCGCAACAGCCATTGGTCTAGCAAGTGTGAACATCCTAGTTGTGAACAATTACCGAGATGTAGAGGAGGATCGCAAGGCTGGTAAACAAACACTCATCGTACGAATGGGTAAAGACTTTGCCCCTCGCCTTTACCTAACTCTAGGGCTACTCTCTATAGGATTTCTTTACCCTATCTTCTCATTCTGGGGAATGCTTCTCTTACTTCCCTATGTCTTCCTCATATCACATGCTCATCGCAGTCTACAGCGAGCAGAGGGAGAAGAGCTCAATAAGACTCTTGGCGAGACAGCAAGGAATGTTTTCCTCCTCGCCATTCTGATTGGCATAATGCTTCTCATTCGTAAGTAAATGAGCGAACAACAAGTACAGCTTCACTATTCTACTATATAGATAGTATAACTATGATAACGAATGTGGTGAAAGAGGGACTACGCCCTTTGCGAGACTTCAACCGTAGACATCCATCACTACGCTATATCGCAGTGGGTCTAGCGACGGTCGTCTTCTGCTTCTTCCTTGGTGAGCGAACTGTCTTCTCCTACTTAGGGCACATGAAGCGAAAAGCATTCCTACAAAAAGAGTATAACTACTATCGCCCACGTTACGAAGCCGATAGTGCTCGCCTCAGTGAAATCAAGGATAATCCCGAGCTCATTGAGCATATAGCCAGAGAGAAGTACTACATGCATGCACCTGGGGAGGAGCTATTTATCATCACTACTCCCTCCGAGGATAAGGAATAGATCTTCATAGACCCAATGAATAAGAAGTATAAATACCTCTACATCGTCAGCGTACTAATGCTCCTCACTGGGGCTGCACTCGCTATGACGCGCCATATAGTATTTGATATTATCTATACTTTGGGGGCCTTGGGATATACCCTATATTACGTCCTTGCACCACTTAAGGAGCGGTCACACCTCATCCGAAGGGTTACTCGTATGGGGGCATTCTCCGGGCTACTCTTCCTTCTTTCGGCCATTGCTCGCTTTGGCGTCTTTGATGCTTATGGTCGGAATGCATGGCTACTCTTCCTTACACTTGGTCTTGTTTATATGTGTTATGGGAATGTGCTCCTTTACCTTAGAGAGCGCAAGAGTAAGAAGTAACCTCACAAAAGAGCATCATCCACTATATGGATAACAAAACGACAAAGAGCCAAGGTGCACCTACCAAACAGCGTGTCACAGTCCCAGGAAGTAGGAAACAGCTACTTAAACTGACAGTAAGTGAAGAGACAACCCTCCTTCCCTTCCTCCTCTCCACTCTCCCTGATAAGAGTCGTACAACAGTCAAGCAACTACTGCATGACCGCTTTATAGCGATTGGTATGGAGCCAACGACTCGGTTTGATGCACCACTTAGGGCAGGCGATGTCGTGAGTATCCACCCCACTCCACTCCCCAAGAAGCTATCTCATCCTCAGATTGACATCATCTACCAGGATGAGTACCTTATCGTGGTGCGTAAGGAGGTTGGGATACCAACTGTTGCCAGTGGAGAAGAAAAGGATGTGACAGCACTACGTCTACTCTCCAATCACCTCAAGAGCTTCAATCCTCTCGCAAAGGTCTATCATGTCACGCGGCTAGACAAAGACTCCGCAGGCTTCGTTGTCTTTACTAAAAGTAAGGGGCTACAGACACGTCTCAGTGAGAACTGGCATAAGTACTGTCGCCTCCAGCAATTTGCAACTGCGATTGAGGGCGAAT
>CALIJD010000047.1 GCA_938017885.1 uncultured Granulicatella sp. | reverse complement strand
TAGAAAAAATGTAAAAATTAGACTGGGGGAATCCTCAGTCTTTTTGTTTTCTTTGAAGAGATGAAACAGAAGGTAGAACTTTTTAGCTATAAGGAAAGAGGTTAGGTGGATGTCATTCATTAGAAAAAATGTACTACTGGAAGAGGGGACGTTCTTTTATTATCTACATGAAGAAAGCCTCTTTCACGAAGAATCTTATAAGGAATTATGTAGGTATATTGAAGGGTTGGAATCTATTTCGTTAGAGGATTTTAAAAACCTGGTATTTCTTCATCACCAAGTGATTCGTCATTTAGTGTATCATTTTGATCCTGTGGATATTGTTGAATTAAAGAACTTTCCAACAGATTACTGGGAAGTGATTGAAAGAATAGACATTGCGGTGAAAAGAATCACTCAGAAAGTCAAATGCTAAGAAAAGGCACTCCTATAGAAGGGAAGAAAGAGAGTTGAAGAAATCACTTCAACTCTTTTTGTGTATAAAGGCTAGAAAATCTAGTATAGAATGTTGCTAAATTGTTACAAAAGAAAACGGTTCATTTGCAAAATGTAATCTAATTTATATGTTTTATAGTTTGAAAATCATTTATAATGGAGATTATAAAACTTAGGAGGTGGGAGTCTGTGGCAAAACAATTGTATATCCATTATGATAGCGTATCGAACCATGTGTTGGCGAAATCGATTGCGTTCCATTTGTCTGCCTTACCACAGTCTGAAATCCCTCAAAATATCCTCCTTTTGAATGGGAAATCTAGTCTTGCCACTCATGATGCTTATACTGGATTTATGTGGATTAAAGGACGCAAAAATGTGTTGGAATATCTTCAAGGTGTAGCAGAAGGAAAAGAAGCTCCATCAAACTGGGTTGATTTTGACTCTATTGAATTCGTTCATCAACTCACGCCACAAGAGATTGCAGATCTACTCTATATCTCTCATGCGAAAACACATTTACACTCACCGTTTTTCTATAAATTACAAAATAATTTTATTTACCTATGTTTGGATAATGAATATTCTAAAGTGTATTATCGAAAAATCGAACAGTTTTTACCGCTTTTATCAAGACAAGTACAAATTGAGATGACGGATATTTTAAATCAATCACCGAAGTTTTTCTTCTTTGGTTCTGAAAAAGAAGCAGAAGCGATTTCGATTGAAGCTTTGAAAGAAATGATGCCTCTTTACCGCGAAGGAATCAGTTTGGCATTTGACCAAGTGAATAAGCAAGAGGATATTTATGAAATACCGATTTTCTTGACAGAAGATCGCTACCATTACGCAAATAAAGCAGTGACACAAAATGTGCGCATTGGACAATTAACGTATAACGAAACGTATCAAAATTGGAAAATTTCAGCAAAATTACCAATGACGGATGCCATTTAAAACACTTTTCAAAGAGAATCTTTGGAAAGTGTTTTTTGTTGGTTTTGTCTGAACTTGTAAGGCTTCCACCGTTTTGTTATACTGTAACGTGCAAGGTTATTATCTAAAATAACAGACATGGACCAGATAGATTGGTCGTTCGCTGAAAGCGAATAGTTTGGAGGATTCATATGAAAGTTGTTGTCATTTATGGCGGAAAAAGTGCCGAGCATGATATTTCAATCTTAACGGCAGGATCAATTATTAAAGAGATTTATTTTGAATATTACGATGTTGAGCCCGTGTATATTACAAAAGAAGGAACTTGGTTAAAAGGGGAAGCATTAAAGGCTCCGGTTGCCTTTGATCAAGCGCTTCGTTTAACAGAAGGACCCAAAGCTCGTTTTGCAACAGTTGAAGGGGAAGTATCTACAGGAGTTCGTATTCAACCTAGTGATATTGCAGGACCGGATACAGTCGTTTTTCCAATTTTACATGGACCAAACGGAGAAGACGGGACCATTCAAGGCCTCTTTGAAATTCTAGATTTACCTTATGTGGGATGTGGTGTTTTAGCAAGTGCCAATGGAATGGATAAAATTGCAAGTAAGCACCTCTTCCAACAAGCAGGGATTCCACAAGTGCCATTTGTTCCTTTTGTAAAGGCAGATTTCAAAAAATCTCCTGAAGCGATTTACAATCGTATTGAAGGGACACTGCGTTACCCAGTGTTTGTGAAGCCTGCTAATATGGGCTCAAGTGTAGGGATTTCAAAAGCAACAAACCGTGAAGAATTAACCACTGCGATTGAGGAAGCTCTCAAATACGACCGTCGAATTGTTGTAGAACAAGGAATCGATGCACGCGAAGTCGAAGTGGCGGTTCTTGGAAACGATGAAGTGAATACTTCAGTTGTTGGAGAAGTGGTCAAACAAGCAGGATTCTACGATTACAACGAAAAATACATCAACAATACAACAACACTTCAAATTCCAGCGGCAATTCCTGAGGAAGTTTCTGCAAAAATTCGTGAGTATGCCGAAACAGCTTTCCGTGCGATTGATGGTAGTGGATTAACCCGTTGTGATTTCTTCCTTACTGAAACACAAGAAGTTTTCATTAATGAAGTGAACACAATGCCAGGATTCACTCAATTTAGTATGTATCCGAAATTATGGGAAGCAATGGGCATTTCTTATAAAGATTTAGTGGAAGAATTGATTCGTTTAGCCCTTAAACGCTATAACGATCGTCATGCAGAGTAAGGAGAAAAACGATGAGTATTGGAACAGTTGCCGAAATCACGAAAGCAGTTGGCGCGATTGATTATCAATCGGCACATCGATTCGAAACAATTGAGTCAGTAGCCTTTGATACACGAAAATTAGGACCAAACAGCCTTTTCGTGCCACTTCAAGGGCAAACGGACGGACATGATTATATAGAACAAGCGATTCAAGCAGGCGCAACAGCCGTGTTATGGGGCAAACAAGATGTAACACCACCAGCAGGTATTTGTGCCATTTGGGTAGATGACCCACTCCAAGCATTTCAAAAATTAGCGAAATGGTACTTAGATAAAGTATCTCCTCGTGTCGTTGGAATTACAGGAAGTTCTGGGAAGACAACGACAAAAGATATGACAGCAGCCGCTCTTGGCGCACGCTACCATGTCTATAAAACACAAGGAAACTTTAATAACGATATTGGCTTACCACAAACGATTTTAGATATGCCCGAATCAACCGAAGCACTTGTCTTAGAGATGGGAATGAGTGATTTCCACGAAATCGAATTCTTATCAAAATTAGCACGCCCAGAAGTTGTTGCGATTACGCTCATCGGTGAATCGCATATGGAACAACTCGGAAGTAAGGAAGGCATTGCCAAAGCCAAACTTGAAATCCTTTCTGGACTACAAGAAAATGGAACTTTTATTTATCCAGCGCATGAAGATTTAATTACAGCAGGAATCGAACAAGCTGAAAAACCAGCAAACTTCAAAATCGTTACTGTCGGCGAAGGAAGCAAAGAACTCTCAGCAAAAAATATCGAACTGTATTCAGACCACACCGCGTTTGAATTAGTGACACCAACTGAAACTGTGGCGGTAACCTTACCAGTTCTTGGCGCGTACAATGTTTCCAATGCACTTCTTGCCATTGAAATTGCACGTACATTAGACGTGCCGCTTTCAGACATCGTGTCTGCCTTAGCGAACTTCGAATTGACGAAGAACCGTACGCAATGGGTGAAAGGACTAAACGGAGTAGACATCTTGAATGATGCTTACAACGCCAGCCCAATCGCAATGAAATCGGTCATTAAATCATTTGTTTCAGTCGAAGCAGCAGGCCGTCGCGTCCTCGTTCTTGGGGACATCCGCGAACTAGGGGAACATTCGAAAGAATTGCATGCCAGCATCTCAGAAGTCATTTCTCCAAGCGAAGTCGCACTTGTGTACTTGTACGGCGAAGAAATGGAAGCACTCTATGATGCGTTGAAAGGTCAGTTTGAAATAGCAGCCCTTCACCATTACATGGATAAAGAAGCCTTGATTGCTGATTTAAAAGCCCACCTCAAAGAAGGCGACCAAGTCCTTATCAAATCAAGCAACGGCACAGGTTTACTAGCAGTTGTCGATGCCTTAAAAGCAGAATAACAAATATAAAGGAAAGCGAGAGACGCACAACGTCCCTCACTTTTTTCGTCCCCTCGCTGAGAACTATCTATTATAATGTGTTCCCATTTCTCAACCGCACCACGAGAAGCAAACCCACCCGCCTCCTTCCTCTTTTTATTTTGAAATTGCTATTCTAGTAAACTGACGCTGATTCCGAAGAATCTAGCGGATTTTATAATGGTAGTAATGGGGGATAGCATTCAAAGTGAATTACGTACTCTTGAAAATTTATTTTCTAGAGTACGTTTGAATCTTGAAAGAGCTTGAGACCGTGGCTCAAGCCGGTGCCCCATTACAGCCATTATAAAAAATCCGCAAGGATTTGAAGGAATCAGCACTCAGTCAAAAAACTGTTATAAAAGCAATTTCAAAGAGTAAAAGCCGAAATCGTCGGCTTGTATTCTTTGCATTCTCGCTGGATGCGTGCTATACTATTCGCTGAGTTGAGAAATGTACACACATTTATAATAGATAGTTTGAAATTTAAACGATTGTAGAAGTCTGGTGCTCTTACGAAAAGCTCCAGACTTTTGTTATGAAGGGAAATCCCTCGTGTGCTTCTCACCGAAGTATCCAAGGAGGAAAATATGAAATTTAATGAATTAGGATTGGATTCTGCCTTACTAGAATCTATCGAAAAAATGGGGTTTGAGGAAGCAACTCCCATTCAAGCACAAACCATTCCAAAAGCGCTAGCAGGTTTAGATGTCATTGGACAAGCGCAAACAGGGACTGGTAAAACAGCGTCATTTGGTTTGCCAATGCTTCAAAAAATCGACCCAAGTAAAAAAGGCGTACAAGGACTTGTGATCGCACCAACTCGTGAACTTGCGATTCAAACACAAGAAGAATTGTTCCGTCTCGGACGCGACAAAAAAGTTCGTGTACAAGCGGTTTACGGTGGAGCAGACATTAACCGCCAAATTCGCCAATTAAAAGAAAATCCACAAATCGTTGTGGGAACTCCAGGTCGTTTATTAGACCACATTTCACGCCGTACATTAAAGCTTGCGACAGTGGAAACACTTGTCTTAGACGAAGCGGATGAAATGTTAAACATGGGATTCTTGGAAGATATCGAATCGATTATCAAACAAGTTCCAGAAAACCGCCAAACGCTTTTATTCTCTGCGACAATGCCAGACGATATTAAACGTATCGGTGTTCAATTTATGAAAGATCCAGAGCATGTTCGTATCAAATCCAATGAGATGACGGCGACATTAATCGATCAATATTTCGTAAAATGTAAAGACTACGAGAAATTCGACATTATGACACGTTTATTAGACGTTCAAACACCTGAATTAACGATCGTATTCGGACGTACAAAACGTCGTGTAGACGAATTAGCACGCGGACTTGAAATGCGTGGCTACCGTGCAGAAGGAATCCACGGGGACTTAAGCCAACAAAAACGTATGAGCGTTCTTCGTGACTTCAAGAACAACCATTTAGACATCTTAGTCGCTACAGACGTGGCGGCACGTGGACTAGATATCTCAGGCGTAACGCATGTATACAACTACGATATCCCACAAGACCCAGAAAGCTATGTACACCGTATTGGACGTACAGGCCGTGCGGGTCAAGAAGGAATGTCTGTAACATTCGTGACACCAAACGAAATGGATTACTTACGTGTGATTGAAGAATTAACACGCAAACGTATGACAAGCCTTCGTCCGCCAACGCAAACAGAAGCCTTGGAAGGACAAACAAAAACAGCCATCGAGTCTATCGACGAAATGATGAAAACTGTGGAACCAAGACGTTTCAAAGAAGCGGTATCTTACTTATTAGACGAGTACGAACCAGAAGAATTGGCAGCTCTATTACTTAAGAGCATGATTAAAGACCCAACTGAAATTCCAGTTAAAATCACGCCAGAACGTCCATTGCCAAGCCGCAAACGTGGCAACAGCCGTGGAAACTACAACCGTAACGACCGTAAAGACAACCGCGGACGTAACGGGAAAGGAAGCTTCAAGCGTAAAGAAGACCGTCGTGGCCGTGGCTTAGAAGACGAATACACACGCGGATATAAGGGGAAAGATTCTCGCCGCCGTAACAACAAAAAGAAATCTGACAAAGGATTTACCATCCGTCAGAAATAATGAATGAAGCAGACTAGTAAAACGCTAGTCTGCTTTTTTTGAAATCTCATATTGACAGTATCTGCTATAAAACGGTAATATAAGGGAAAAACATGTGAGGTAGAAGGAAATGGGTGCTCGATTGAAAAAACCGCTTTGGGTTCTATTCTTTTTTGTAATGAATATTGCCATAATCCCGGGAATTGGATTTGTGTTCAAAATGAATTTATGGAATCTAGGTCGGCAAGTGAATATGTGGAAGTTTATTGTGACGATTATTTGTTTTGTTGTTATCATATTTTTTATGCACCATGTACATACGAAGTTATTTAAGCCAACAGTAAAAAGAAAGTTTCAACTGATGGATTTAATTTTTGTTTTTGTAACGTATATTGCTCTCAGATTTTCAAGCTATTTGATTTATAATTTGTGGAGTTCAATGGCATACGGGACAGGTCGAATAAATCTAGTTGATTTTTTCTTTAGGGTGAGTCTACCACGTACAACAGATGAA
>CALIJD010000046.1 GCA_938017885.1 uncultured Granulicatella sp. | reverse complement strand
ATTAGCGAATGAATTGTCTGAACATGGGATAGAGACGACCTTAGTTAATGTTCCAACTTATAGTTCGGAAATTAAACAGGCGATTGCGACAAATTCGGTTGAATCAAAACTAATGACAATTAAAAACACACCTATTTTAGTTCTAGATGATATTGGTGCCGAAATGAATAGTGCATGGTTTAGAGATGAAGTATTGATGGTGATTTTACAGCACCGTATGTTGCAAGAATTACCAACGTTCTTCACATCGAACTTCACGATTGAACAGTTAGAAGCGCATTTTGCTCATTCGAACAAAGGAGACCAAGAACTTCTAAAAGCAAAACGTCTGATCGAACGTATTCGTTTCTTAGCAAAAGAATTTTTTGTAGATGGTATTAATCACAGAAATCCATCTTAATTAAAATGCTTGAAAATAAAATAGATTAGTGGTTAAATACTAATGAACTAAATATTTTGAAAATGATGAAAAAGACAAGAAACTATCTCTTGGTTACATTTTAGAGAAAAGTGGGTTGGTGCAACACTTTATCCGGAATAGTTTTACCACTTTTGAATCCTTGCTTGAAATCAGTAGAGTAAGGCGTATCGGAGCGTTAGTCCGTTTAAGATTTGTCAATGAGAGACAAATGAATTTGGGTGGAACCACGTAGAGAATGACGTCCCATAGTTTGCAGTAGCAGACTATGGGACTTTTTGTTTGGTTTAAAATTTTCAAAAGGAAAGAAGGAAGAAAATGTCAATGATTAAAATTACTTTTCCGGATGCTGCAGTTAAGGAGTTTCCAAAAGGAATTACAGTAAAAGAAGTTGCAGAAAGCATTAGCAAAAGCTTAGCGAAAAAAGCATTAGCAGGTAAAGTTAACGGAGAATTAGTAGACTTTGACCGTTCTATTGAAGAAGATGCTTCTATCGAAATCGTTACGCCAGACCACGAAGATGCATTAGGAATCTTACGTCACTCAACAGCACACTTATTAGCACACGCATTAACTCGCTTATACCCAGGAATTCACTTCGGGGTAGGACCAGCAATCGAAACAGGATTCTACTACGATACGGATATGCCAAATCAATTAACAGAAGATGCTCTTCCAGAAGTGGAAGCAGAAATGATGAAAATCGTTAAAGAAAACTACCCAATCGTTCGTCGTGAAGTAAGTCGTAAGGAAGCATTAGAAATCTTCGCAAACGACCCTTATAAAGTGGAATTGATTAACGGCTTACCTGAAGATGAAACAATCACTGTTTACCAACAAGAAGACTTCGTAGACTTATGTCGTGGTATCCACGTTCCTTCAACAGGACGTATCCAAGTATTCAAATTATTATCACTTGCAGGAGCTTACTGGAGAGGTGACTCTAACAATAAGATGATGCAACGTGTTTATGGTACAGCATTCTTCGATAAAGCAGACTTAAAAGAATTCTTGAAGATGCGTGAAGAAGCAAAAGAACGTGATCACCGTAAACTAGGGAAAGAATTAGACTTATTTATGATTAGCCAAGAAGTTGGTTCAGGATTACCATTCTGGTTACCAAAAGGGGCTACAATCCGTCGTACAATCGAACGTTACATTGTGGATAAAGAAATCAGCCTTGGATACCAACACGTGTACACTCCAGTTATGGCTGATGTAGGTCTTTACAAAACTTCAGGTCACTGGGCTCACTATCAAGAAGATATGTTCCCACCAATGGATATGGGTGATGGCGAATTATTAGTATTACGTCCAATGAACTGTCCTCACCACATGATGGTTTATAAAAACCATATCCACAGCTACCGTGAATTACCAATTCGTATTGCTGAATTAGGAATGATGCACCGTTATGAAAAATCAGGTGCACTATCCGGTTTACAACGTGTACGTGAAATGACTCTTAACGATGGACATACATTCGTTCGTCCAGACCAAATTAAAGACGAATTCAAACGTATCTTAGACTTAATCCGCGAAGTATATAGTGACTTCAACGTTAAAGACTACCGCTTCCGTTTAAGCTATCGTGATCCTGAAGATAAACATAAATACTTCGATGATGATGAAATGTGGAACAAAGCAGAAACAATGTTAAAAGAAGCAATGGATGAAATGGGATTAGAATACTTCGAAGCTATCGGCGAAGCAGCATTCTACGGTCCAAAATTAGATATTCAATTCCGTACAGCAATGGGATTAGAAGAAACAATGTCTACAATCCAATTAGACTTCTTATTACCAGAACGCTTCGACTTAACCTATGTTGGTGAAGATGGAGATAACACTCACCGTCCAGTGGTTATCCATCGTGGGGTTGTTTCAACTGCAGAACGTTTCGTAGCGTACTTAATCGAAGAATATAAAGGAGCGTTCCCGACATGGTTAGCTCCAGTTCAAGCAACAATCATTCCTGTAAGTGTGGAACATCATTATGATGCTGCACGTGAGTTAAAAGAAAAAATGGCTCGCCTAGGAATGCGTGTGGAACTTGATGACCGTAATGAAAAAATGGGTTATAAGATTCGTGCTTCTCAAACTCAAAAGATTCCTTATCAATTAGTAATTGGGGACAAAGAGGTTGAAGAAGGTACAGTAACAGTTCGTCGTTATGGTTCTAAAGAAACTAAATCAATGACTGTAGAAGCATATCTAGAGTTAGTACAACGTGAGATTGCAAACTTCTCTCGTCCGCTTGAAGACTAATTTTTTAAAGGCTCGTAGCAATACGAGTCTTTTTTGTGCTTAAATATAAATATAAAACCGAAGGTTTTGATTTATGGCGGTGCGTGGTTTAAGAAGGATAATTCTGCTTTTTATAAAATATAGGGGATTTGTCTTTATATAGTGGTCTCGTTCTTTCGAAT
>CALIJD010000045.1 GCA_938017885.1 uncultured Granulicatella sp. | reverse complement strand
GGGTGCAATATTTGTAGATAATTGTACGGTGCATTTAGAAAATATCATTATTCGAGATAATCGTGAAGAAAGCAATGCGCTAAACTTATGCAATCAAGCAAAAGTTTATGCGAAAAATGTTCTAATAGAAAATCAACTAGTGGAAGGAGAGCTTTATCCTCTTTGTTTTATTGAAGAGTCAGAGTTGTCTTTAGAGGATTCGTTTGTGAGAGCTGCTTCGTGCATTGCCGCAAAAGATTCTACATTAAAATTTTCTCAAACAGATTTGTATTCACATATCATTATCGAGCATACGGATTTAGAAATTGCACATTCCAAGGTGGAAGTGGAAGGTAAAAATGCCATTGTTGCAAACGAAAATTCCAATATCTCTATTCTCAACTCAACTGTTTCTGCTCAGGGACAGGTTGAAGATTACCCAATCGTGCTTTGTAGAGATTCGCAAATTACTACCCAAGAGTCGAAAATCATTTATTTTCATGCGTTAGAAAATTATACGAGTGCCTTCTATTTAGAAAATTCGAAAGCGACGATTGATTCGACTGTTGTAAATACGTTTGAAAGTAAAGGGTCAAAAGCGACGATTCACAATCAACTCTGTGTGCTAGAGACGGCTATGATGACAGAGAGTTCCCAAATAACAGGGGATGCTTTAGTCATTGGCGGTCGAGATAATGGGAAGGTGAATTTATTCCTTAGCGATAGAAGTTCTCTAAAATTAAAGCTTCTTGCTATTGGGGTTGAAAAAGATCCAGATATTAAGATTGAACGTGGATCTCATCTATCTGCAGAAAAGACAGTCTCTATTTTGACGAATGAAGAACAAGACATCTTATTAGATAGTGATAATCATTTAATGTTTGATGTTCGAGAAGTGACTACAGAATATTATGGTAAAAAAACAGCCAGTGAAAGATTAGAAGAAATGATTGGGTTAGAGAACCTGAAGAGTGAAGTCAAGGAATTTATCGCAATTTCTAGAATGAACAAAATCCGTAAAGAAAAAGGATTTGCGACTTCAGGGTTTAACTTACATTCATTATTCTTAGGGAATCCAGGAACTGGTAAAACAACAGTCGCTCGATTAATGGGACAATTACTACATGAAAATGGCATTATTGCTTCTAGCAAATATGTTGAAACTTCTAGAAGTAATCTAGTGGGACAATATATTGGTCATACCGCTCAAAAAACAAAAGAAATTTTAGAATCTGCTTTAGGTGGAGTATTGTTTATTGATGAAGCCTATACGCTTGCGGTTGGTGGCGAAAATGATTTTGGAATTGAAGCTATCAACGAAATTTTGAAATTTATGGAAGATCATCGAGAAGATTTGGTCATTATCTTTGCAGGTTATACGAAAGATATGGAAAGATTCTTAGAGATGAACGAAGGACTTCGAAGCAGAATTCCAAATACCTTTGTTTTTGAGGACTATACTTACGAACAACTTGTGCAAATTGGGTTGGATGAACTTGCGAAAAATGGGTATACGGTAGATGCAGAGGCGTATAAAGCGTTGATTAAAAATAATTTAGAAAAAACCAATGATCATAGTAATGGTCGATGGGTAAGAAATCAAAACGAAAAAATCTTACGAAAATTAGCCGTCTATATGTTTGATAATGGATTAGAAGATTTAAATGATATTCCAAATGCGATTATTGAACAATGTATGGTGTAATCAAAATAGAAAGAGAGGCGTACTGATGACAGAAGAATTTGATAATGAAGTAAAAGAAGAAAAACAATATGTTTTACCTGGTGGAGAAGGCGGAAATGATAAAAGTGTTTTCGGAATTTGGGAATCCATTCAAAATCATTTAACTCCCGAATATAGAAAAAGATACTTTATTCGTAGACTTCTTTCCTGTATTGTAATCACTTTCATTTGGTCTTCTATTACAGCTGGGTTTATGCCAGGCTTATTAAGCAATATTGTTTCGCTCCTTTTAGGAGTCTTGTCATTTGTCTTTTGGCATTATTCTTATTGGAGTTATCAAGGTGGACATATCGATAATTTTCTAAGTGGATATATTCGATTTGGAGGGTTCATCAGTTTAGTGTTTCGAACAATTCTTCAAAATATTTTAGTCTATCTGTGGATAACCTTCATTGCTCCTTTAAGTGGATATGTCACCTGGCAAAAGGCTGTTAAAAACGATAAAGTACTATACATTGAAACAAAATTATAAGACAAAGAGGTGAATTTGCTCACCTCTTTTTTGTTTTTAAGTTCATTTTAAGTTCGCTTTGTATACTAAAATCATCAAGAAAAGGAAACGAGGAGAACGAGATGGAACATAGAAAACAATGGTTATTGACAACAACATTATTAATCAGTAGCCCTGAGATTAAAGACGGAGAAAAATATACGATTAAAGTTGGTTCAAACACAATAACGGCTACAGCCTCAAAACAAGCAGTTAATGTTGGTGGCAGACCTGGGCAAGGTGGACCTGGTGGTGGACAACCAGGCCAAGGAGGTAGACCAGGCGGTAGACAAGGCCGGTAATCGTTTCTAGGAACCGTGAAAGGGGTGAGTCCACCAAAATATGAAGGATAAGAATAATGGTAAAATCAATTTTCAAAAAAGTGAGGGGAGCCACCAAAAAATAAAATAGAGTAAGGAATTCATGAAAAATAAATAAAGGAGGTTCCTTTTATAAAAAAAAGATAACAGCACATCTGACTTAAAACGGGGTATTATCTCAGCTACCGAAAGCTTAACTGAGACAATACCCCATTCTTCATGTTATATTATCTAACATAAGAGGTAAGAATGATTTTGACAATTACTAAAAATGTTTTCTAGAATATACTTACATAAAGGAGGAAGACAGATGGGTGAAAAAGAACTGCGACGTTCACTAGCCGTCTTTCCAATCGGAACAGTGATGAAGCTGACCGATTTATCTGCACGACAAATTCGATATTATGAAGAACAGCGATTGGTGATTCCTGAACGTTCTGAGACGAACCGCCGCCTGTATTCCTTAAATGATGTCGATCGCTTATTGGAAATTAAAGATTATTTGGCCGATGGATTAACCATTATGGCCATTCAAAAGATTTTCAATAAGAATTCAAATCCCGTAACAAAGGAGAGCGTAAAAGAAACGCTTACGGATGAGGATGTCCGTAGAATTTTCTACGACGAGATTATGCATATTAGCCGCTACTCCGGCGGGGAAAAATGGAACTTATAGGAGGAAGCCAATGATTACACATGAAGAGATAAGAAGACAGGTAGAAGAGAAAGATGTTCGTTACTTACGATTAATCTTTACGGATATTCTAGGAACCATTAAAAACGTGGAAGTGCCAATTACACAATTAGATAAAGTGTTGGCTAACAAAATGATGTTTGATGGTTCATCTATTGAAGGATTTGTTCGTATCGAAGAAAGTGATATGTACCTATATCCAGACCTTTCAACTTGGGTGGTATTCCCATGGAGTAGCAAACACGGTACAATCGCGCGTTTAATCTGTGATGTTTACAAACCAGACGGAACACCATTTGCGGGGGATCCTCGTTCAAACTTAAAACGTGTGTTAAATGAAATGAAAGAATTAGGTTTCTCAAACTTCAACTTAGGACCAGAGCCAGAGTTCTTCTTATTCAAATTGGACGAAAACGGTGAACCAACGCTTGAAGGAAACGATCAGGGAAGTTACTTCGACTTAGCTCCAATCGACCTTGGGGAAGAATGCCGTCGCGAAATCGTTCTTGAATTAGAAAAGATTGGTTTCGATATTGAAGCGAGTCACCACGAGGTAGCGCCAGGGCAACACGAAATTGACTGGAAATACTCAGATGCAGTAGCGGCTTGTGATAACATCCAAACGTTCAAATTAGTAGTAAAAACAATTGCGCGTAAACATGGATTGCATGCAACGTTTATGCCAAAACCAGTATTTGGAATTGCGGGTAGTGGAATGCACTTCAACTTATCATTATTTGATAAAGACGGAAATAATGCGTTCTTCGACGAAAATGGCGACCAACGTTTAAGCGACACTTGCCGTCACTTTATCGCTGGAGTGATGAAACATGCCAAAGCTCTAACTGCGGTATGTAACCCAACCGTAAACTCGTACAAACGTTTAGTTCCAGGTTACGAAGCTCCTGTATATATTGCGTGGTCGGCACGTAACCGTTCGCCGCTTATCCGTATTCCAGAATCTCGTGGGATTTCAACACGTATTGAATTGCGTAGTGTAGACCCATCAGCGAACCCATATTTAGCAATGGCTGCGATTTTAACAGCGGGCCTTGAAGGGGTTAAAGAAAAAATGAAAGTTCCTGCTCCAGTAGATCGCAATATCTATGCAATGTCTGCTCGTGAACGCAAGGAAGTAGGGATTGATGATTTACCAGGAACATTAAATGAAGCGATTGAATACTTGAAACAAGACAAAACCGTTCAATCAGCATTAGGAAGTCATATTTTAGACAACTTTATCGAAGCGAAACGTTTTGAGTGGGCTGCATAT
>CALIJD010000044.1 GCA_938017885.1 uncultured Granulicatella sp. | reverse complement strand
GGCGCCTGAAAAACCAAATCAGGAAACAAAGGCGGTTGTCGTAGCAAGTCAGGAGACAGCAACCACTGAAAAATCCTTGCCAAAAACAAAGGAATCCTCCGAGGTCACTTCAACCGAGTCAACGACTGTTCAAAGAGACGTTGTAACGTCTACTTCTACAGTTGCAACTACGGAGACTACAGAAGTGACGACTGCAGCTTATCGATTAATCCCGTTAGGAAATAGTAATAAAGATTTTGAAACTTATCAAGAGGCTATCCAATATATGAGAGATGAATTAGATAAGTCTTCAAAAGCCTTTGAAGAAGGTAAGCAGGATTGGGTCTACTCAGGTAGAGTATACGGTGTCCCTTGGAGCGACGGTCGAACCACATTTACGGTTGATTTGGTTCCAAAAGTAATGACGCCTCAAACGCCAGATACAAGTGGTATTTCTACAGAACCAACTCAGTAAATGATTCACGATGACACTTTGCAAACTTTGTTTTGCAAAGTGTTTTTTTTGGAATGAATATATTTACGAAAAAGAGTTAGGTATGTTATACTTGTATTATATTTTGACTAGGAGTGAAGCATACATGGAATCAAAAGGAAGAAGATTGCTAGGAATTATTATTTCGATTATCGTTATTGTAGTTTTTGCGTACAATCGTTATAGAAGATATGAACAAAAACAAGAAAGAAGTAGAGCACAACAACAGCAAATCGAAAATGCAAAAGCTGTACAAGAAGCAACAAAAAAAATAGATGAAGATGCGAAAAATAAGCTTAGTGAACAGTTAAAAGATGCTGCGAAAAAGGCTGGAAACATTGCTAAAGGCATTGAAAAATTAAAAAATGCTGAAATGAATAAAGAAATTGAAGATGGATATAACATTGTTAAATTAGATGGCATGTTTTTAATTGTGAAAGATAGCAATGTGGATCAAGCGGTTGAATTAGCAGGTGTAACAGATGCTCATGTAATTCCAACGAACGACCAAGATCGTAACCAAAACTACAATGTTTTAGTTGTGAAAAAAGATGGCGAATGGCGTGTAGTCGATGAAACTAAAAAAGGGGAAGATGTTCTCGTATTAACGGGTGAAACAATCACTGCAGATACGAAATTCCGCTTAAAAGATAAAACACTTTATATTGAATAATACGCAAAAGAGGCTGGAAAACCAGCCTCTTTTGTTTGAATTAGAATACTATTTTGGTTTTTGAGCAAGCATCGTTACAAAACGCATCCGAATCCGATTTCCATGTTCATCCAATTTATGTAATTGTCCAAAATCTTCATTATATTTATGGAAGGTCCAATCTTTGTAATACTCTTTGAGTTCACCAGTTGCAAAGGTCTTTGGAAAATTCACAGGACAAGGGGCATCTTCGGTAGACATCGCTGCGACAATGAGATTATATCCTCCAGGGGCCGTATGAGATTGCATATTTTCAATGACATCTGGAATGCTATCGGGATTTAGAAACATCAAAACCACAGTGGAAATGATGGAGTTGTAGAGACCACCAGGAATATCTGCACTTTCAATATTATAAGGCTCCACGTGAATAGCTAGCCCTTCCTCCTCGGCAATTTGTTGGAGATGAGCTAAACTCATGGTTTGGATATCTAATGCGGTAACCTCAAAGCCTTTTTTAGCTAAATAGAGACTGTTTCTTCCTTGGCCGCTACCAAGGTCAAGGATTGGTCCTTTTTTAAATTTTGGAGCAGCTTCAATGACTTCCGAATGAGTTCTTGTTAAGTCGTATTTTTTAGAAAAATAATCTTCTGGAGTACAATAGAAAGTTAAATAGCATCTTAAGTCATCGCTAGCAGGAGAGACTCGGTGCCAAGCTTGTGGTTCAACAAAAGGAATGTCGGATTCTTTTGTAAACAGATGCTCAGAAAGAACATTTCCTTCTTCATCGAGTTCATAAAAAGTAAGGGCTCCTTCTAGAATGGTTAAGCGCGCCCAAGTTCCAACTTTTGTATTATGCATTTTTTGAAATGGTGCTGGTAAAGTACTAGCCGTCCAAATAGGCATTGTTTTATATGGGATTAAATCGAGGTTCATAAATAGTCTCCTTTCAGTAGTGATAGGATTATTGTACTAAAAAAAGAAGAGTTGAAAAACTAAAGAGATTTTTGTTATAGCTAATAGTTATAACCAGCGATAGAAAAGCGATAATTGACTAGAATACGAATTGTTGCTATCCTAGTTTCATGCTTATAACACACGGTGATAAGGAGAGTAGAAGTGAATCCTTTTTAGAGAGTCTCGGTTTGGTGGAAAGAGATATTGGTTGCAACTTTGAAGATGGCCTTTGAGTGATAATCGTCGAATCATTAGACGGTTACGGGAAAGCCCGATACAGCTTCTCGTTAAACAGGCGAACTGTTTAACAGATGGAGATAGGATTTGTGAGAATGCTATGAACAAAGGTGGTAACACGGGAATTTGACTCGTCCTTTGCTAACTCATGTTAGTAGGAGGACGATTTTTGTTTGCTTAAAAGAAAGGAGAACACATGATTAAATTAGAGAACATTGACGTTACTTTTAAACAAGGGGTAAAAGTAGTCAATGCAGTAAAAAATGTATCTTTGCATGTGGAACCAGGAGATATTTATGGGATTATCGGATATAGTGGTGCTGGTAAAAGTACGCTAGTGCGAACGATTAATCTTCTCCAACGTCCTACCAAAGGGAATGTGGTGGTAAACGGTGTTGATTTATTAAAGTTGAAACCAAAAGGACTACGTGCAGCTCGTAAGAAAATAGGGATGATTTTCCAACATTTCAATTTGATGAATACTTTATCGGTATTTGATAATGTGGCTTTTCCATTAAAAAAATCAGGGAAAACCAAATCAGAAATTGAACAAAAAGTACTATCCCTATTAGAATTAGTAGGTTTAGAAGATAAGGTCAACAGTTATCCTCGTCAACTGTCTGGGGGACAAAAACAACGTGTCGCGATTGCAAGAGCGTTAGCCAATGACCCAGATGTGTTGCTCTGTGATGAAGCGACGAGTGCGCTAGATCCTAAAACAACTTATTCTATTTTGGAATTATTGCAGAAAGTAAATATTCAATTAGGCATTACAATCGTCATCATCACGCATGAAATGCAAGTTGTAAAAGAAATTTGTAATAAAGTAGCGGTCATGGAAGAGGGAGAAGTGATTGAACAAGGAAGCGTTCTTGAAATCTTTACAAACCCGGAACGCGACTTAACAAAAGACTTCATTGATACAGCGACTCATATTAACCAAGGCATTGAAACGGTGCTTTCGCATGAACAGTTATTAAATCTGAAAGAAGGCGACTACTTAGTGAAGATATCTTTTGTAGGGGCTTCGACGGGAGAACCATTAATTACAAAACTATCGACTCAATTCCAAGTGGCAGCCAACATCTTGTTTGCCAATGTTGAGATTATTCAGGATACACCAGTAGGAACGCTATTAGTGGGACTATCTGGGGAAAAATCTGGGATTGAAAATGCACTTTCTTACATCAAAGAACAAGGCGTTTCTGTTGATGTCTTAGAAGAGTCAAAGGGAGGTGCTTAGGATGAATGTATTAGAATTGATAGATTTTAAATCTTGGTTTCCAAATATTGATGCCAAAGTTTGGGAAGAAATTCTAAAAGCTACGATGGATACATTAATAATGGTAGGAATTTCTGGTTTAATTGCTGGGGTTTTAGGGATTGCCTTAGGTGTGACATTAGTAGTGACACGTGAGGGGAATATCCTTGGAAACAAATTTGTCTATTTAATACTAGATAAAATCGTGAATATTTTCCGTTCGATACCATTTATTATTTTAGCGATGTTATTAATTCCATTCACTCGCTTTATTATAGGAACAACCATTGGTATTCCAGGGGCAATCGTCCCTCTAGTCGTCGCGACAGTGCCATTTTTCTCACGTCAGGTGCAACTAGCCTTAACCGAAGTAGATAAAGGGGTTATTGAAGCGAGCGTTGCGATGGGATGTACACCACTTGAAATTATTTTCAGAGTGTACTTAAAAGAAGGTCTACCAAGTTTAATTCGTGCAGGGTCATTAACAATCATTAGTTTAATCGGATTAACGACTATGGCAGGAGCCTTTGGTGCCGGTGGGATCGGGAACGTAGCTATTTCCAGAGGATACAATCGATTCCAAGGAGACGTTATCGTCGTATCGACACTGATCATGCTTATCGTAGTATTTATCTGCCAAGCCATTGGAGACTATTTAGAGAAAAAAGCCACTAAATAACAGGATACGAGGGCGAACGCTCAGGGCCGAAACATTGGACTGATATGACGCAAGGGACTTGGAACAAGTCGTGCGGACATATCAGGAAATGGACGTCGGACCTGTGAGCCCGAGTTCAACTACAACAGGATGTGAGGAAAGGCGCTTATAGGCGATGACGGTTCGCAGTTTAGCCGTAAGCGGACTGTAAGACCGTGCGGACTAAACTCGAAAGGCTTGAGCCTATGCCTTTCCGAACTCAACTTCAGGATGTGAGACATCGTGTTCAGAAATGGAACGTTGGACCGGAACACCGGAAGGAACGTGAAACGTTCTGCGGATGTTTCGGGAAACGCACGCCATTTCTGCGATTGCGAGCTCAACTACAAAGGATACGAGGGCGAACGCTCAGGGCCGAACCATTGGACTGATATGACGCAAGGGACTCGG
>CALIJD010000043.1 GCA_938017885.1 uncultured Granulicatella sp. | reverse complement strand
TGCGAACAAGTTAACCGTTGCCTCTATTCTTTGGAGGGAAGTTCGAGATTCAAAGAATGAAAAAGTTTATTCTAAGCAGCTTCTGAAAGAATATAAAAACAAAATAGAGGCGTATCGTAAATAAACATCTTCTGTTTTTCTGTCTGATACGTTGTTTAGAAAACTCTATGTACCTTTAAAAGGATTATAGAGAGGGTCGTCATGCAGACAGGTCTATTGGATGTACATTGTGAGTGCTTGTTTCGTGTGATTAAAGGTATCGTAATAATGTTTAGAATGAAAAAGTTTAGGAGGGTCATCGATGGTTATATTGGAATTGTATCAAGGTGATTATAAAAAAGATTTGGTCGCGTTTGATTCTTTAGAAGAAGGAAGAGCTTTTGTCACTCAAATCCCTGGATATACTTTAGAAAAAGAAGATGAGTTTGAAATGGAATCTTTTAATCCTGCAAACTTACCGGATTATATGGAGATTGTCTTTAACGGAAACATTGTACCCTTGTCTAAATGGATGTTCGATCCTAATGAAATTGTGATTATTGTTTGGAAAGAAATTTCAAATCTATCCGAACCAAACGATAAAATGATCGAAGGCTACTCACTAATCGATGCGTATGTCATTAACAACGATGAAGTGAAAGCCTATGTTGAAGCAAGAGAAGCAAACTTCCGCAAGGCAAAAGCTTTCTTAGAAAGCAAAGGGTATGTGGTGGATAGAAGTTATTTCGGAAGTGAAGATGGCGAGGCGATTCTCTATAGAAAAAAAGGCGCCAAAGACTGGCACTTCTTGTGTCACTTAGACCCACTGTTTGTTGAGATTGAAGATGTAGAGGGATATGTGAAAGAAGAGCTTCAATCGTACAACTAAAGGGCGCTGCGAAAGTATGAAGTATTTGTCCGATTAAAATTAAAGGAGCACCATAAGTGAAAGCATTAATTGTTTTAGATTGCCAAAAAGGGATGTTAGCTAGAGGGGATTTTGACCTGCTTAGAGAGAATATTTTGAAGTTACAAAAGATGTTTAAAGCCAGCGGGGATCTCATTATTCATACACGTCATATTGATGAAAATGAGGAGAGTATTATTTACAATGGCGATGAACGAGGAGAGCTTGACGAAGAGCTTTCTGCGGATGCGGATTTTATCGTAGAAAAAGACTCACCAAATATTTTCCAGAGTGAAGAGTTAAAGACGATTCTTGCAAACCATCCGGTAGACGAAGTGGTGATTACGGGATTGAACGCGGAATATTGCTGCTTATTTTCTGCCATTATCGCGTCAGACAGAGGCTATAAGGTGACTTACATTGAAGATGCAACGGGCAGCGTTAACAACGGTGACACTTATGAAATGCCAGGGCTAGACCTTGTTGACTTCGTTGGTTGTGTCTTGGACTGGTCTGGGCAAGTCGAGGTCCTATACTTCGATGAGTTCAAAGAGAGAGGGTAACAGTCGATTTATGGTCGGTAAGGGAACTATAAAATAAATTGAAATCAGAAGCAGGCGAAGTAACATTTGCCTGCTTTTTGCTTTCATACAATAATCTTCACTAAGTCATTGAAGCAAACTGGTGAACATGAGATAATGGATTCAGATAGTATTTTGAACATGATATTGCCACAATCAAAGCCCAGACAAGTAGTTTTTAAGTGGCAATGAGTGAGTTTGGAGGAATCACATGGATTATCAGGCAGTACGAAAAAAATACACACTGTATACTAGAGGCGCAGGAATTGTAGCAATGGTTCTGATTCTTTGCGTGGCAGTGGTGATCAGCGATACGCTTCTTCAAACGGTGGGGGTCCTAGTGGTCTTCGCAGGATTATTACTGGGAATCCAACTGATTAATAAATGGTATTTAGGCAATGTAGCGAAACTACTTCACGTGGATTTGGATTTAGCATCGTGGAAACAATATATCGAATTCAATAAAACGGCCAAAAGAGCGGCCCTTCAGATTGATGCAAAAACGACAGAAGTCTCTTACGCCTACATGACAGGAGATTTTGAAACAGCGGTTCAGAAGGCCAAAGAAGCCTTGGAATTGGACGGTCTTAAACCACAATTTAAGGATATTTTGGAAAGCTATCTGATTCGTTCGGTCGTTTTGAGCCAGCCGGAGTTGAGCCGAGAAGAACTGGATGCACTGCTTAACGAGCTGACGATTACAGAACCGATATTGGCTAAGAAAACCGAACAAGTAAGTGTGGCTCTCTATGACTTAACCATCGCGCGTGAGAGTAACGACTACTTCAATACTTTGACGAATGAATTTAAGTATCCACAGTTAGAAATTATCTACTATCAAGCCTTGAATGCCACCATTAAAGGTGATACGGCTCGGGCTCACGAATTACTAAGCAAGCTCGTTTATGAAGAT
>CALIJD010000042.1 GCA_938017885.1 uncultured Granulicatella sp. | reverse complement strand
TCTACGGATTTGGTACAGCTTCACACTATTATTTTAACAAAGAATTATCGGAGTTAACCCTTCCTCAAGTAGCTTTACTTGCTGGAATGCCTCAAGCACCTAACTCCTATGATCCTTATGCTCATCCTGAAGAGGCAAAAGAACGCCGAGATACAGTTCTATATACAATGAAAACAAATGGAAAAATTACTAATGAGCAATACGAGCAAGCTTTAGCGACTCCAATTAATGATGGATTAATTGCTCATAACAATAATGTTGATAGTTCAGATAAAGCTTTAGTCTACGATTCTTTCGTAACGATGGTTCTAAAAGAAGTTCAAGATAAAACAGGTCTTGATCCTTATAATGATGGCCTAGTGATTGAAACCACCATTGATTCTAAAGCACAACAAAGACTGAATGATATTGTTAACACAAATGACTATATCAATTATGTTAACGATAAAATTCAAAGTGCTTCTGTAATGTTAGATTCTAAAACCGGTGCCGTTCGAGCTGTCAGCGGTGGTCGTAAACAAACCACTCTGTTCGCTTACAACCGAGCAACTGATAATCAAAGAAGTACAGGATCTACTATCAAACCAATTATTGACTACGGACCTGCTATTGAATATTTAAACTATTCAACTGGTCAAACACTATTGGATCAAAAGACAACTTATTCAAATGGTGTTGAACTAAATAACTGGGACTTTAGACATAATGGTCCAATGACATTACGTAGAGCTCTTGTATATTCAAGAAATACAACAGCATTAGAAGCGTTCAAGGCTGTTGGTGAAACCAATATTAAATCATTCCTGAATAATTTAGATATTCAAATTAAAAATGATGGACAAGATTATTTAGTAGAAAGTAACGCTATTGGTGCAGAAATTTCTCCAATTAAAATGGCTGCTGCTTACGCAACTTTCTCTAACGCCGGAACTTACTCAAAACCATATACTGTGACTAAAATCACTACTCGTGATGGTCAAGTTTATGAATTTAAACCAGAACAAAAACAAGCAATGAAAGATTCTACAGCATACATGATTACGAATGTCTTAAAAGATTCGTTCACATATGGTTTTGCCACTGAAGTAGCAATTCCTGGGCTCTCAACAGCAGCTAAAACTGGGTCATCAAACTACACTATTGAACAAAAACGTGCAATGGGCGCTTCTGATTACGAAGACATTATCCCAGATTCATGGTTTATCGGATATTCACCTGATTATACAATCTCAGTATGGACTGGTTATGATAATCCATACGAAAAAGGTGGTGGCGTAGATACCACTGAACAAGGATATGCTAAGCTAATTTATTATCACTTAATGAAATATATGGCTCAATACTCTAGTGGAGAGGATTGGGTTCAACCAGATAGTGTTGTTAAACAACAAATTGAAGTAGGATCAATCCCACTAAGTCTGCCTGGACCTAGAACACCAGCAAATATGATTGCTACAGAGCTATTTGTAAAAGGAAGTACTCCTACTCAACAATCTTCAAATTACGGTGTTACAATCGAAGGTCCAACCGGCCTAAAAGCAACTTACAATAAGGAAAAGAAAGAGTTAACGGTGACTTGGGATCGTTATAATAATACGGGACAAGGAACTCCACAATTCAAAGTAACTGCAAATGGTCAATCACAGACTGTAACTGGAAATTCCGTTAAATTCCAGAATATTACAGGACCAAGTGTTTCTGTCTCCATTGTAGTAACCGTAGGACGTAATAGTTCTGACCCTATTACTAACGAATTCCAAATCGAACAACCTACAACGACTCAAGAACAAACTACTCGTCAATCTGAAACCACGACAGAAAATAACCGTCGTAATGATTCAAATAATGAACAAACAACTCAAGAACGACGAAACCGTTAGAATTAAGACGTAAAAAATAAAGACGTTATCCATTTCATGGATAACGTCTTTATTTATAAAAAGCTCCCTACGAATGATCATAGGGAGCTTTCTTCTAATGTCCTTTTAAAATTAAAGTACACCAATTATTTAGCAAACTCAACTGCTCTTGTCTCACGAATAACTGTAACTTTAATATGTCCTGGATATTGGAGTTCTTCTTCAATTTGATTTTTGATGTCACGAGCTAAAATTATTGCCTTTTCATCACTAATTTTGTCTGGTTGTACCATTACACGTACTTCACGACCTGCTTGAATTGCAAAGCTTCTTTCTACACCTTCGTGTTCTGTTGCAATCGCCTCAAGTCTTTCTAGACGACGAATATAATTCTCAACTGATTCACGTCTTGCTCCTGGGCGAGCTGCTGATAAAGCATCGGCTGCTGCCACAAGAACGGCAATCGTTGAAGTCGCTTCAACATCTCCATGATGTGAAGCAATGGCATTTACAACTATTTTGTTTTCTTTATATTTTTGAGCGATTTCAGCACCAATCTCAACGTGCGAACCTTCAATTTCATGGTCCAGTGCTTTTCCTAAGTCATGAAGTAAACCTGCTCGTTTAGCAAGATTGACATCTTCCCCTAGTTCACCGGCCATCACACCAGCTAACTTAGCAACTTCTATACTATGGTTCAATACGTTTTGACCGTAACTAGCTCTAAAGTATAAACGACCTAAAATCTTAATCAAATCTGGATGTAATGAGTGAATTCCGACTTCAAATGTCGCTTGTTCACCAATCGAACGAATACGCTCATCCATCTCTTTACGAGATTTTTCTACCATTTCTTCAATACGAGCGGGATGAATTCGACCATCAGAAATTAATTTCTCTAAAGTCATCTTAGCGATTTCTCGACGAATTGGATCGAAACCACTTAAAACTACCGCTTCTGGAGTTTCATCAATAATAACATCGATCCCCGTTAATGATTCAAGCGTACGAATATTACGACCTTCTCGTCCAATAATTCGCCCTTTCATTTCATCATTTGGTAAAGTCATAACTGTTACTGTATTTTCAGAAACTAAATCTGCTGCAGATCTTTGAATCGCTTGAAGAATGATATTCTTAGCATTTTTATCTGCTTCATCTTTTGCAAGTTGCTCAGACTCTTTAATCATGATAGCACGTTCCTTACTTAACTGTTCGGTCATGTCTTTCATAATTATTTCTTGTGCTTCTTCTTTACTAATTGTAGAAATACGTTCCAATTCTTCTTGTTGTTTTGCAACTAGAGCTTCTGCTTCTTGCTCTTTTTCTGTCACTCTTTCAAGTTTCTCTTGGATTTTAGTTTCCTTTGATTCAATGGATTGTTCACGTTTCTCTAAAATTTCATCCTTACGATCTAAATTCTTTTCACGTTGAATCATTCTCTTTTCTTGAAGAAGTACTTCATTTCGTCTTTCTTTTAACTCATTTTCAACTTCAGCACGATACTTATGATTTTCCTCTTTTGCTTCTAAAAGAACTTCCTTCTTTAATCGATCCGCATCTTTTTCAGCATCTTTGATAATCATATCAGCCGATTCGCGAGCTGCTATTAACTTTTTCTCATAATTTGATTTGAAACCAACATATCCAGCAACAATTCCAATTATTAAAGCTAAGATCGCGAGGCCACCTAATACTACTGAGTCCATTGAGTCACCTCCGTCTCTATTTAATTTTAATCAAAATAAATTGCATTGATATAATTTATGGTTAAATGTGATTTAACACATAATATTATTGTATTCTTGAAATCGTT
>CALIJD010000041.1 GCA_938017885.1 uncultured Granulicatella sp. | reverse complement strand
TGTGGAAAACTTCGAAGGAGCTCCACTTGAAATTTCATTCAACCCTGACTACTTAAAAGAAGCGTTGAAATTATTCGGTTCTTCAGAAGCGGTGATCAACTTCTTAGAAGCAAACCGTCCATTCACATTGAAACTAAAAGAAGACCACTCTGGTATTCCACATAGCTTCATTCAATTAGTGACACCTGTTCGTACATTCAACGGGTAATCATAGAGAATCAAACTTTCACTCGAGCTTTCGTTTTGAAGGCTCGAGTTTTTTTATTTTTAATCTTATTTTTGCATTTGCCCGAAATTCACTTATAAGTGAATTTTGGACAGCACGATTTTGGGGTGATTTTAGCTCCAAAAATCTAAAATTTTGAAAAAATCATAGTAAATTTTGTTTTTTGTTTTTTTAGGCTTTTTTGATGTTTTTACCTCAAAATTGAAATAACCCCCTAAAATTTGCAATTTCTTTGCGAAAAGCTTGTAAAAAATGTATAATAATGTAGAGTTATTCTACTTAAAAATATGTGAGCATGCATGAGTTTAATGGAGTTCTCACCAATATCCATTAGAAAAGAGGAAGTTCATGACAACTATCGTATCGATCTCTGATGAGTACATTACATTAGGGCAATTTTTAAAACATATTGACGTCATTACAACGGGCGGACAAGCAAAATGGTACCTGCAAGAATATACAGTTTTTGTAGATGGAGAGTTAGAAAATCGACGTGGTAGAAAATTATATCCGAATACACGTGTCGAAATACCTGATGAAGGTATTTTTATTGTGAAAGAAATGAAATCGGATGAAAATGATTTGAACACACATGACGCATGAAGCTGACTAATTTACAATTACAAAACTTTCGTAATTATGAATCTGTCCAACTAGAGTTTACAGAGGGTGTGCATGTTTTTATTGGTGAAAATGCACAGGGTAAAACCAACCTGATGGAGTCGATTTATGCCTTGGCGATGACAAAGAGCCACCGCACTACAAACGACAAAGAACTGATTGGATGGAAAAAAGACTTTGCGACGATTAAAGGGACCGTTGAAAAAACAGCGACAAAGACGAATTTAGAATTGCAATTTTCTAAAAAAGGAAAAATCGCGAAAGTGAATTATTTGGAGCAAAAACGACTGAGTTCCTACCTTGGAAACTTGAATGTCATCCTCTTTGCCCCAGAGAACCTCACGCTTGTCAAAGGGTCTCCGCAAAATAGACGTAAATTCGTGGATATGGAACTTGGACAAATGAGTTCCCTCTACCTCTATGATTTAGTGGAATATAATCGCGTCTTAAAACAACGGAATACGTATTTGAAGCAGCTAGCCATTAAGAAAAAGCAGCCGGATGAATACTTAGAGGTTTTAAGCGAGATGTTAAGCGAGTTAGCCAGTAAAATCGTCTTTTATCGTCTCGATTTTATGAAGCAATTGGAGGCTTTAGCCATTCCGATTCATGACCAGTTATCGCTTGGTCGTGAGAAATTCTCGGTTTCGTATCAGGCAACGATTCCACTGGAGGACGGTTTAACTCCTTCGCAAATGAAAGAAATTTATATCGATCAATTCAAGAAGAATCAAACTCGTGAGGCGGATCAAGCCACAACGCTGATTGGACCGCATCGTGACGATTTGATTTTTTATTTGAACGAGATACCGGTTCAAACTTACGGTTCGCAAGGACAGCAACGTTCGACCGTACTGAGTTTGAAGCTTGCGGAAATCGAATTGATGAAATTATCGACAGGCGAGTATCCTCTTCTACTATTAGATGATGTACTGTCCGAACTCGATGATGATAGACAAACCCATCTGATTAAGGCCATTGAAAATAAAGTGCAAACCTTTATTACGACAACGAGCCTAGATGGGATTAAGCAACAATTTATTAATGAACCAGTCGTAATACCGATTGAAAAAGGAACTATTTTAAAAACGGAGAGTGAGAATTAGCATATGACAGAAGAAAACAAAGCTGAATTAGCTGCGCAATATGATGCCAGTCAGATTCAAGTATTAGAAGGACTCGAAGCTGTTCGTAAACGTCCTGGGATGTATATTGGTTCAACAAGTAGTGCGGGACTTCACCACCTTGTTTGGGAAATCGTGGATAATTCGATTGATGAGGCTTTAGCAGGATTTGCCACTCATATTGAAATTGAAATCACTAAAGAAAACCATATTCGCGTAACCGATGATGGTCGTGGGATTCCAGTGGATATTCAAGAAAAAACAGGTCGTCCTGCCGTAGAAACTGTATTTACAGTGCTTCACGCCGGTGGTAAATTCGGCGGCGGAGGCTATAAAGTTTCTGGGGGTCTTCACGGGGTTGGGGCTTCTGTTGTAAATGCTCTTTCAACAGACTTAACTGTTCAAGTATTTAAAGATGGCAATATTTACGAGCAATCTTATAGCCGTGGTGCGGTATTAGAAGACTTAAAAATTATTGGAACAACCGATAAACATGGTACAAGCGTTTATTTCGTACCAGACCCAGAAATCTTCCAAGAAACAACCGTCTTTGAATTTGATAAATTAGCCAACCGTGTGCGTGAGTTAGCGTTCTTGAATAAAGGATTAAAATTAACGATTACGGATTTCCGACCAGAAGAGCCAGTGAAAAAATCTTTCTGCTACGAAGGCGGGATTAAGAGCTATGTCGAACACTTGAATAAATCAAAACAAGTGTTATTCGAAGAGCCAATTTACGTAGAAGGAGAACAAGATGGCATTCAAGTAGAAGTAGCCATGCAATACACTTCTGGATACCATACAAACCTTCTCAGCTTTACGAATAATATCCACACTTATGAAGGTGGGACTCACGAATCAGGGATGAAGACGGCCTTAACACGTGTGATTAATGATTACGCGCGTCGTCAAAAATTGATGAAAGAAAACGAAGAAAAACTAAGCGGTGAAGATGTCCGTGAAGGTTTAACAGCCGTTGTTTCTATCAAACACCCTGATCCACAGTTCGAAGGACAAACAAAAACGAAATTAGGAAACTCTGAAGCTCGTACGATTACAGACCGTCTGTTCTCCACACACTTCGATAAATTCTTAATGGAAAACCCTCAAGTGGCACGTAAGATTGTCGAAAAAGGGATTTTAGCTTCGAAAGCGCGTCTTGCTGCAAAACGTGCCCGTGAAGTGACTCGTAAGAAATCTGGTTTAGAAATTTCAAACTTACCAGGGAAATTAGCAGACTGCTCAAGCAATGACCCAACGATTACTGAATTATTCATCGTCGAAGGGGACTCTGCGGGTGGTTCAGCAAAACAAGGACGTTCACGTCATTTCCAAGCGATTTTACCAATCCGCGGGAAAATTTTGAACGTTGAAAAAGCAACACTCGATAAAATTTTAGCCAACGAAGAAATTCGTTCGCTCTTTACAGCGATGGGAACTGGTTTTGGTGGAGATTTTGATTTATCGAAAGCTCGTTACCAAAAATTAGTCATCATGACCGATGCCGATGTCGATGGAAGTCACATCCGTACATTGCTCATTACTCTTTTCTATCGTTATATGCGCCCTGCAGTGGAAGCTGGATATATTTATATCGCGCAACCACCTCTTTACAAGTTGAAACAAGGTAAAAACGAATACTACATTCAAAATGATAAAGAGTTAGAAGAAAAACTAAAAGAATTACCAGCACATCCAAAGCCACAATTATCACGATACAAAGGTCTTGGGGAAATGGATGCGGAACAATTATGGGAAACAACCATGAACCCTGAAAACCGTTCAATGTTACAAGTATCTGTGGAAGATGCTGCAGAAGCGGATCAAATTTTAGATATCTTGATGGGTGACCGTGTAGAACCACGTCGTGAATTCATCGAAAACAATGCGAAATATGTCAATATGGAAGATTTAGATATCTAATTTAGTAAACGAATTTGAAGAGAAGAATAGAAAAGGAGACGAATTATGTCTGAAGAAGTGAAACACTTTGAAGAAACTTTTGAATCAACTGATTTAGTGCATACCATGCGTAAATCATTTCTAGAGTATTCGATGAGTGTTATTGTATCGCGTGCCCTACCAGATGTACGCGATGGATTAAAACCAGTACACCGTCGTATTTTATATGGAATGAGTGAACTTGGAGTGACACCGGACAAACCGCATAAAAAATCTGCGCGTATTGTCGGGGACGTAATGGGTAAATATCACCCACACGGTGACTCTGCAATTTACGATGCCATGGTTCGTATGGCACAAGATTTCTCATACCGTTACCCATTAATTGATGGTCACGGTAACTTTGGTTCTGTCGATGGAGACGGAGCTGCTGCGATGCGTTATACAGAGGCTCGTATGAGTAAAATTGCTCTTGAAATGCTTCGCGATATTAACAAAGATACGATTAATTTCCGTGATAACTACGATTCAACAGAACGTGAACCGGAAGTATTACCAGCACGTATTCCAAACTTATTAGTCAACGGTGCAACAGGGATTGCCGTAGGGATGGCAACAAATATTCCACCACATAACTTAGCTGAAGTCATCTCTGCTCTTCACTTATTAATGAAGAACCCTGATGTATCCACAACTGAATTGATGGAAGTACTTCCTGGTCCAGACTTTCCAACTGGAGGACTTGTCTTAGGTAAATCTGGAATTCGTCGTGCGTACGAAACAGGACGCGGATCGATTACAGTTCGTGGACGCGTACAAATCGAAGAATTTAAAAACGGAAAAGAACGCATCATCATCACTGAATTACCATATATGGTAAATAAAGCGCGTTTAGTAGAACGTATCGCACAATTACACCACGAGAAGAAAATCGAAGGAATCACTTACTTAAACGATGAATCTGACCGTGTAGGGATGCGTGTTGTGATTGAAGTGCGTCGTGATGTTTCAGCATCTGTTGTATTAAATAATTTATACAAATTAACACCATTACAATCAAACTTCGGATTCAATATGCTTGCGATTGTCAATCAAGAGCCAAAAGTATTGAGCTTAAAAGAAATTTTACGCCACTACTTAGATCACCAAGAAGAAGTCGTTCGTCGTCGTAGCTTATTCGATAAGAAAAAAGCGGAAGACCGCGCTCATATTTTAGAAGGATTACAAATTGCTTTAGACCATATCGATGCGATTGTGGCTATCTTAAGAAGTTCAGCAAGTGGAGATATCGCCAAAGACCGCTTCATGAATGAATACGGCTTAAGCGATAAACAAGCACAAGCAATCTTGGATATGCGTATGGTTCGTTTAACAGGATTAGAACGCGAGAAAATCGATGCAGAATACAACGAATTACAAGCAACCATCCAATACTTAGAAAAAGTATTAGCAAGCGAAGAACTTCGTTACGAAATCATCGAACAAGAATTACTTGAAATCCAACAACGTTTCGACAATCCTCGTCGTACAGAATTATTAGTCGGAGAAGCATTAAGCCTTGAAGATGAAGATTTAATCGAACAAGAAGATGTCGTGATTACATTAACGAAGAATGGATATATCAAACGTCTTGCTAACACTGAATTCAAGGCACAACGCCGTGGAGGACGTGGGGTTCAAGGAATGAGCGTCCATGATGATGACTACGTGGAAAACATGATTTCATGTTCAACACACGATTCACTCCTCTTCTTTACGAATACAGGGAAAGTTTACCAAGCAAAAGGGTATGAAATTCCTGAATATAGCCGTACAGCAAAAGGATTACCAGTTATCAACTTATTAAACATTGATTCAGCTGAGAAAATCCAAGCGATTATCAGTGTTCCAGAATCTGACGAAACAGAACGTTACTTGTTCTTTACGACTTTACGTGGAACAGTCAAACGTGTCCGTCTATCAGAATTCAAGAATATCCGTACAAATGGTCTACGTGCCATCCAATTACGCGAAGATGATGAATTGATCCGTGTAGTAGTTACAAGCGGAAATGATGGTATCATCCTCGGAACTTATCACGGTAATGCCGTAAGCTTCCATGAAGATAAAGTTCGTGCGATGGGTCGTACCGCTTCAGGTGTTCGTGGGGTTTCTCTACGTGAGGGTGACTATGTGATTGGAATGGATATTTTAACTCCTGATAATGAAGTATTAGTCGTGAGTGAAAAAGGATACGGAAAACGTACAGCTGCTAGCGAATACGCATTGAAAGGCCGTGGCGGTAAAGGGGTTCGTACACTTCGTATTACCGAGAAAAATGGACCACTAGTCTGTCTACGTACGGTAACGGGAGACGAAGACTTACTCATTATGACCAATAAAGGGGTTATCATCAGATTCCATGCCGAAGACGTGTCTCAAACAGGCCGTGGCGCACTTGGAGTTCGTATGATGCGTCTCGATCAAGATGCGATTGTAAGTTCATTAGCGATTGTAGACCGCGAAGAAGAAACAGAAGAAGGAACTGAAGCCACTGACTCAGTAGCAACAGAAAATCCAACTGCATCCCTTTCAGATGAAGTCATCAAAGGCAATATGAAAGACTTTGCGCAACAATTAGTTGACGAAGAAAATGAATAATTAGTAAGCAAAAAGCCATCAAATGATGGCTTTTTGTGTTCTGTTTTTCTTTATGATGCTAAAAAGAGTATCAAAAGCACTCATTGAGATTACGAAGAATTATACGGATTCGTAGTAATCGAATGTAAAGCTTTTTAGCAAAAAAGTTCTCTTTGAAGGCAAGAAAATGTCTTTTTTTATGAGGATTCTAGTTATATAATAAGGATATATAGAGGCATAAGGAGGAATTTGCATGATTGAATTTAAAAATGTTTCAAAAGTATATGAACAAACCGTCGCTTTAGATGGGCTCAACTTAACAATTGAAAGTGGAAAAATTATTGGATTAATCGGACATAACGGGGCTGGTAAATCAACCACAATTAAATCACTCGTGAGCGTCATTCATCCAACCAGTGGCGAAATTTTTGTCGATGGGCAAGAACTTTCAGCAAATCGACTTGCGATTAAAGAAAAAATTGGCTATGTGGCCGATAGCCCAGACCTATTCCTACGCTTAACAGCCAATGAATTCTGGGAATTAGTTGCTTCTTCTTATGGCATGACTCTAGACGAAGTAGAAAGTCGTCTAGCTTATTTACTAGAATTATTCGATTTTGAAGGACATCGTTATGAAGTGATTGATTCCTTCTCACATGGGATGCGTCAAAAAGTATTTGTTATTGGGGCATTGCTGTCTGATCCAGATATTTGGGTACTCGATGAACCTATGACGGGTCTTGACCCACAAGCTTCTTACGACTTGAAAAAATTAATGCGCGAACATGCTGAAAAAGGCAATACTGTTCTCTTCTCGACACACGTTTTAGAAGTAGCAGAACAACTTTGCGATATGATTGCGATTTTGAAAAAAGGAAAACTACTTTTCTACGGTACGATTCAAGAGTTAAAAGGACAACGACCAGATAGCACGCTTGAAGAAATCTACTTATCACTAGCCGGTAGACAAGAAGGAGTGGATTCACATGCGGTTTAATCGAATTCTTACGCTGGTGAAGACCAATTTAATCTTTGCAACTCAACCGGCAATGTTACAAAATTATCGAAAGAAACAAGCGAAAAACCCATCAAAACCGGTGAATGTTGCGATGAGAACATTGATGCAACAATTGCTGTTTGCGGTGATGTTTGGAACTTTATTTGGAATTCCAGGAGCAATTTCGGGACGTTCATACCCTGCTCTTCAATTTGCAAGTACGGTTTTCTTATTCTTGATGATTTTAATTTCTCAAGCTTTACCAGCTGTTTACAATGTCTTTTATGAAAGTAAAGACTTTGAATCGTATTTACCTTATGCTTTTACAGAATTAGAAGTCATTCTTGGGAAGAGCCTTTCGATTGTAGTGGCTACATTGCAAGGATTTATTCCAATTGTGATATTATTTGGAATCCACGTGTATTTTTCAGGGGGCAATTTTCTCCTCACAATTCCGATTGCCTTAATAGGAGCGCTTGTACTCAGTGCGATTGTTTACGTATCGATGTTTCTTCTCTGCTTCTTCCTAGCGAAGATTCCGCTTTTTAGAAAATATCAATCCGTGATTACGAATATTTTAATCTTTGTAATTTCTCTTGGTGCCATTTTGGGATATCAAGTGATGATGGTGACAAAATCCGTTCAGATAGAGATATCAATAGGAGAAATGCCAATTTTCCTTAAGCCAGAACTAGCCTTCTATAATGCGATTTTAGACCCACTCGATATGAGTGTTTATCCGATGATGGGATTAGTGCTCTTAGTATTTGTGGCGATTTTACTACTCGTGAAGTTCATTGTATTGCCAAACTTCTATCAAGCGGTTTCGCAAACATCGTCTTCGAAAGTAAAAGTCGAACGTGTAAAACAAATGGAGTTAGATGGCAACAAGCTTTCGACAAAATTCATGATTCGTTATACCCTTCGCCAATTAATGGAAGGTTCTGTATTAACGCAAACGATTATTAGTGCAGGAATATTACCATATTTCATCCTTATTCCAATGGCTTTTAGTTTATCGAATATTTTAGTAGGCTTTAGTTTTATGAACTTTCTAAATCTAAATACCTTCTTACCATTTGCGATGCTGATTACCTTCATTGCATTCTTTAATACAGGAGGAAATAACTTATTAGCAGTCGGAATTTCACTCGAGCGGGAAAACTATTATTATTTAAAGGTTCTTCCATTCGATATGCATCAATTTTTGGAACGAAAATTCTGGATTCTCTTTGCGATTCAGTCTGCTATCCCGGTCATTCTTATGACGGTCATTTGTACAGTACTTCGCTTACCGATTTATATGACCTTAGGCATCATTCTCTCATGGGGAATGATCAGTTTAGGACTTAGCCGTTGGGGATATGCGAGAGACTTGAAGCTCTTTACCCCGAGTTGGACGAATGTCATTGAACTTTTAAACCGTTCGCGTAGCGGCGTTAAAGCGATTATTTTCATGGTCGTTCTCTTTGGATTTATCTTTGGAGCTGTTTATTTATTAACTGAATTACCAAAATGGGATCGTACCTTGGTTTGGTTCATTACTATTGCTTATGTTGTTTTAATTCTCGGTTTATCGATTTACGCAACATTCTACTATAA
>CALIJD010000040.1 GCA_938017885.1 uncultured Granulicatella sp. | reverse complement strand
GACTCATTTATTCGGATGCCTTCAAGGACGTAAAACCGACACTGACGATTACAGGGAATTCTGCAGTATATGAATATACTACCTCCATCGAAGCAGCTATGGGCAACTTCTATGACTACGCGAAGTCCAAGAATCTAACAAGCATCAAAGGAACGAAAGAAGAATATATTAAAAATCAATATAATGTTTTGAAACAGAGTCTAGAGAAATGGAATAATCAAAAAGGCTACCTCAACTATGCGTTTAATGATGAAAAGAATGAAATCCAAGAGACCTTAACAGGGATTACAATCAATGAGAGTTCCAGCACGATGGAATTCAAGTACGCACCAAACTTCCTAAGTCTGGCGACCTTTTCAGTCGAAAAATTCGTAAAACCAGTGTCCTATAAATATTCCATTGAAGATGGCATTTTAACACTAACACTCGAACAACAAAAAATACTGGATAATGATCAAAAGGTTACTGCCTACTTCACGATGCGCTTCAAAAAAGTAGCAGAATAATCTATTTCTTCATAGAATTAATTAAAACAAAAAAGAATGTAGTTTTACTACATTCTTTTTTTGTTCTAATGCTTTTCTTCTAAAATGGAGGCCAAACAGTGAATGAGTATCTACTGAATTTGTCTGCCCTGTTCTTAAAGTAAGGTTCTACATTGATTGTGTTTCCTACTTCATATAGCCTTGGCTTTGAAGGAACTCGCGAGCAACCGTTTCAGCAGACTTCCCTTCTACTCCCACTTCATAGTTCATTTGACTCATTTGACTTTCAGTAATTTTTCCGGCCAATACATTTAATACACTTTCTAATTCAGGATGTTGTTTTAATAATGCTTCCTTCATTAAAGGTGCTCCTTGATAAGGTGGGAATAATTGTTTGTCATCCTCTAATACTACTAAATCATAGCGTGTAATTTCAGCGTCCGTTGAGTACGCGTCCGTGATTTGGATATCTCCTGATTGAATCGCTTGGTAGCGAAGGCTTGGTTCCATCGTTGCAACATTAAGGTTTAATCCATATTTACTTTGAAGTCCGCGATTGCCATCTTCACGGTCATTAAATTCGAGCGTAAAGCCTGCTTTCAATTGCCCTTCCACTTTCTTCAAATCAGAAATTGTCTTAAGACCATATTTCTCCGCAATAGAACGTGGTACAGCAACCGCATAGGTGTTTTGATACGCCATCGGTTTTAGAAAGGCCAGTCCATCTTGTTTTAAAATCCCCTCTTTTGCTGCTTCAAAGACTTCTTGTGGATCATGAGAAATGCTTGGGGCAGGTTTCAACAAGCTTTCTGTAATAGTTCCTGTAAATTCTGGGTAAATATCAATATCCCCTGATTTTAACGCTTCATACAGGAAGGTTGTCTTCCCAAAGTTTGGTTTCACTTCGACTTTCAGCTTTGTGTTTTCTTCAATTAAGAGTTTATACATATTTGCTAAAATCTCAGGTTCAGGCCCTAATTTCCCAGCAATGATTAAGGTTTGTTGTCCCATCGATGGCATCATCCCTGATACAAATGAAGCACCCAGTCCTGCAAATAGAAGGATAAAGGTTGCGAAAATTGTTTTTAATTTGGCGTGTTCCATCCATTTTAATAAAGTACTAAATGCAATCGCCAAGACGGCTGAAGAGACTGCACCGATGATAATGAGACTAGCGTTATTACGGTCAATCCCCAGAAGAATAAACGATCCTAGTCCTCCAGCCCCAATTAAAGCAGCAAGTGTCGCCGTTCCGATAATAAAGACGGCTGAAGTTCGAATACCTGACATGATAACAGGCATTGCAATCGGAATTTCAAACTTCTTCAATCGTTCCCATTTCGTCATCCCAAAGGCCACTGCGGCTTCTTCCAGACTTGGATCAATTCCTTGTAGACCTGTAATCGTATTTTGCAAAATTGGGAATAAGGCGTAAATCACAAGGGTTGTGAGAGCAGGAACCGTTCCAATCCCCATCAATGGAATAAATAGCCCTAATAGTGCCAGTGACGGAATCGTTTGGAAGATTCCTGCCACTTGAAGAACGAATCCTGCTGCACGCTTACGAGAGCTTAACAGAACCGCCAATGGAACAGCAATCATAATTGAAATTAGTAGCGCTAATAAGGAAAGTTGTAAATGTTGCCCTAATGCCACCGTCCAATCACTAAAACGGTCTTGAAAAGTTGTAATCAGATTATTCATGACGAACACCTCCTTTAAAAAGTTCCGCCACGAATGCTGTTGCAGGATGTGCGAGAATTTCAGAAGGTGTTGCGACTTGCTGGATTTCTCCGTCTTTTAAGACTGCAATACGGTCAGCTAATTTCAACGCTTCATCGGTATCATGTGTGACGAAAATGGTCGTCATCTTAAACTCATTGTGTAATGCCTTCGTGAGTTCTTGTAGTTGCTTCCTGGAGATCGCATCGAGCGCTGAAAAAGGTTCATCCATCAAGAGTGTCATCGGTTCAGCAATCATCGCTCGAACAATCCCCACACGTTGTTGTTCCCCACCGGAGAGTTCACTTGGAAGACGTTTGGCATAGTCGTCAAAAGGAAGGCCTACTTTCTCCAGCAGTTCTTTCGTTTTGGCTACGATTTGCTCCTTCTTCCACCCTTTCATTTCAGGGATGAGCGCGATATTTTCTGCCACTGTTAAGTTTGGAAACAGCGCGATTTGTTGAAGGACATAGCCCGTCTCTAAGCGTAATTTTCGCTGGTCATGTTCTTTGATTCGTTTTTCATTTAAATAAATATTTCCATCAGTCGGTTCAATCAATTGGTTGATCATCTTCAACATCGTTGTCTTCCCTGAACCAGATGGCCCCACTAACACCATAAATTCGCCGTCGTTAATGGTGAGATTCACGTCTTTTAAAACGAGCTTTTCATCATAACGTAAGGCGACATTTTTATATTCAATCATTCTAACCCTTCTTTGTTTTTTATTTTTATATCGTTTGAAAGTATCATTACTTAATTTCTTTATATTCCACTTCCAGTCCCTTTTGTACGGCTGGGCGTTTGGCAATGCGGTCTGCCCATTCGTTAAGATGTTTGTAACTTTGCGCGTCAAGGAACTCTGCAGAATTTTTATAGAGTTTGTCTTGAACGAGTTGACCATACCATGACCAGATGGCGATATCAGCAATCGTATATTCGTCTCCTGCGATATAAGGGCGTTTGGCTAACTCTTGATCGAGCAAGTCTAATTGGCGTTTGGTTTCCATTGTGAAACGGTTAATCGCATACTCAATTTTTTCTGGAGCGTAATTGAAGAAATGTCCAAATCCGCCTCCTAAAAATGGAGCTGCTCCTGTTTGCCAGAAAAGCCAGTTTAAGACTTCTGTGCGTTTTGCGGTATCTTGTGGAATGTATTTTCCGAATTTTTCTGCTAAATAAAGCAAGATATTCGCTGACTCAAAGACACGAATCGGTTCATCCCCTGAGTGATCTAAGAGTGCTGGAATCTTCGAGTTCGGGTTGATGGCTACAAAGTCGCTTCCGAATTGATCTCCATCCATAATTGAAATCTTAAACAAGTCATAGGCTGCTTGTTCAACCCCCGCTTCCAATAGCTCTTCTAACAGAATCGTTACTTTAGCTCCATTGGGTGTCCCAAGAGAATACACTTGTAAGTCTGTTTCTCCAACAGGCAACGTTTGTTCAAAACGAGCTCCTGCTGTTGGACGGTTAATTCCAGAGAACTTCCCTTGGTTGCTATCGGCTGCGCTCCAAACGCGTGGTAATTGATATTCTGACATCCTCATTCCCCCTTGAGTTTCTTTAGAATTATTTTAACACGACTCTTCTCTTCCCTTTGCAACATCTGCTTATGATTATTTTCTCAAGCAGAAACTTAGGTGAAACCTTTTTTTTGATGCTATAATTAGTCAAACAGTAAAGGGGGTCTTCATATGTCATTAGAAGATAAATTACAACAAGCAACAGGTGCTGCTAAAGAAGTCGTAGGTAAAGTTACAGGCGATAAAAGCACTGAAACAGAAGGTGCTGTAGAAAAAGGTTTAGGAAAAGCAAAAGAAGTCATTGATAACGTTAAAGAAAGCGTTGAAGGTGCAGTTGAAGGAATTAAAAACAACTTCAATAAATAAGACTGAATTCTAAAGCGAAAGAGCCACTACAATTGTAGTGGCTCGTTTTTTTGAACTCAATCTTGTTATTTTTTAATTTCAACTTTATTTTCTGATAAAATTTTGACTGCCCCATGAAATTCCGGACATACTATAATTACTTCAGTTGATTTCCCATTATCTATTATATTTTGTTGATCAATCGTGGCTAAAACTGTTTCTGTATTAACTTCTGATCCTTCCTTAATATTTAAGTTAATGAAACTTCCTTTCAATTCTACTGTGTCTAAACCTATATGAATCAATACAGACACTCCATTTTCATCTTTTAAAGTAAGCGCATGATATGTTGGGAAAATACTCTCTACTATACCTTTGACTGGAGAATATAGTTTGTCACCCTTAGGAAGAACTGCAAATCCAGATCCTACCATTCCTTTTGAGAAAACCTCATCTGGTACTTTATTTAGTGAAATCACTTCTCCAGAGATTGGAACTGAAAGAATCACGTTTTCAAATTCACTTGAGATACTATCTTCCATTAGACTATCAAATGCTTCTCTCACTTGAGGCACATCTAATCCTACAATAATTTGATAAGCATCACTATGTTTCACTACACCATGTGCGCCATATTTTAAAAATTCTGTATCTTGACTTACTTTATTTACATCAACTACCTGAATTCTTAATCGAGTCGCACAGTTATTAACAGTTTTAACATTATTTTTCCC
>CALIJD010000039.1 GCA_938017885.1 uncultured Granulicatella sp. | reverse complement strand
GTAGAAGATCAAGAAATCGTCTTAAGCTTCACAGATGAATTGAAAGATTGGATTGCAGATAATGCTTATAATCCAGTGTACGGTGCTCGTCCAATTTCTCGTTATATTCAACGTGAAATTGAAACACCACTTGCTAAAGAAATTATCCGTGCAAGCATCCTTCCAGGTGACCAAGTGAAATGTGATTTAGGAATCGATCATGTGACATTTGAAGTGATTGGGAAGAATGAATAATAGGTAAAAATAAAACGCAATGGACATTGTCCATTGCGTTTTTTGGTCTAATTAAAACCCCCGGATTGTCCGGGGGTCCAAAAAGCTTTAGCGGAGTGATAATGAAAAAACAAGCCTCCTTAGTTAACATTCGTATGTGGTCTGCAAACTACAACGAAAGAACTAAGGAGGTTTTGTCATGGGATATACCTATGACTTACACAGTTTATCACATACGAAATGGAACTGTAAGTATCATATCGTTTTCGCACCAAAATATAGAAGAAAGGCATTCTATGAGTCAAGGAGGCTTGATGTCGGAAGAATGTTACGACAGCTTTGCGAATGGAAACATGTAAATATAATTGAAGCAGAGGTCTGCGTAGACCATGTTCATATGTTAGTGGAAATACCACCAAAAATGAGTGTTTCTGGGTTTGTCGGATATTTAAAAGGGAAAAGTAGCTAAATGATATTTGAAAGATGGGCGAATGCAAGGTTTAAGTATCGAAATAAATCATTTTGGTGTAGAGGATATTATGTAGATACGGTGGGAAAGAATTCGAAAGCCATTGGAGAATATATACGGAATCAATTAAAAGAAAATCATATAGCGGAACAATTAGAATTGGAAAATCCGTTTACAGGAAAACGTAAATAGGTGCTCGTCGCAGGCCACACGAGCGCCTTGAGGCGTCGCTCTGAGGTCAGGGCTATGCCCGAAATTGAAAAACCACCGGCTAAGCCGGTGGATATTTATTGTATTTTATTTGTCTTCTTGAATTCGACGTTTTCTTACTCCCCAGAATTGGAAGTAGTCAGTACGGATAGCACCGTTATAAAGCTTGCGTTTCTTTGTTGCTTTTTGTCCGTAATGATCTTCGAACGTCAAGTCGCTCGTTAAGATGTATTTACTCCAAGTTACAAGTGGTGCATACGTTTCACCCATTTGTTTATAGATGGCTTGAGCTTGTTCTTCAGAAAGAAGACGGTCTCCATAAGGTGGATTGGAAACAAGTATTCCGTTTTCTTTCTTTGTTCGGAAGTCTTTCAATTGCATTTGCTTAAATTCGATTTGATCTGCAACACCCGCTTTAATCGCATTTTGTTTCGCAATTTCAATCATGGAACCATCAATATCGGCACCCAGAATATCTAGTTGGAGATCAGTGCGGATTTCTTTTCTAGCTTCTTCTCTTACTTTATCGAAGACACCAGGAGTAAAGAAAGTCCATTTTTCAGCGGCAAACGAACGATTCAAGCCAGGAGCGATATTCTTACCGATAAGAGCCGCTTCGATTGGAATCGTCCCAGAACCGCAAGTAGGGTCGTAGAATGGTTTGTCTGGATACCAGCTTGTAAGCATCACAAGAGCAGCAGCCATGTTTTCTTTTAATGGTGCCCCACCTTTTTCTGTACGGTAACCACGTTTGAAGAGACTTGTTCCACTCGTGTCGATTGTAAGAGTTACAACATCTTTTAAAATTGCTACTTCGATAGGATAGAGGGCACCAGACTCAGGTAAATGAGTACGACGGTGATATGCCTCGCTTAAACGATTCACAATTGCTTTTTTCACGATAGATTGGCAGTTTGGAACACTGTGAAGTGTTGATTTCACAGATTTACCTGATACTGGGAATTCCGCATCGACTGGAAGAATTTTCTCCCAAGGAATTGCCTTTGTTTGTTCAAAGAGTGAGTCGAATGTTTTTGCAGTGAATTGTCCCATAATGATTTTGATACGGTCGGCAGTGCGAAGCCAAATATTTGTACGAGCAATATCGTAATCGTCACCTTCGAAGAAGGCTTTTCCGTTTTCTACTTGAACTTCGTAACCCAAGTTGCGTAATTCTTTACCAACAAGAGCTTCGATACCGGCAGCAGCAGTTGCTACTAATTTATATTTTGTCATAGATTTCTCCTTTATTCGTAAAAAGAGGAGTGGACACAAGGCCTCACTCCTTACCATTCGCTAAAATCCTGAAGTAAACTTCTATAAGCCATGTTCTGTTCCATTTAATAGCAGGATCTATTAAATTTCAGTAATCATCTGTCTACACAAATGTGTCTCTATTTTCGTTCATTTCCTAGTAAGAGTGCCCCTACCATAAGTTTGGGTTGCTCGCTCGAGGGGTTTACCGCGTTCCACCAATTTCGTTTCCAAAATTGCTTCGTCACTGTGGCACTTTCAAGAATACTAGAGCATAGCATCGCCGTAGCTCGTTTTTCTGCCGTCAACATAAAGTTGCCTTAGCTTATTGTTTCGCTAAGCACGAACACTACAAGCATCTCAGCTTGTGCGAGCATGGACTTTCCTCAGCATTGAATGCCGCGATTACTCAAAGTTTACTTAGTAGTTTAGTTAAATGTATCAATTTTGATACATTTATGATTAATAATCGTTGTCACGTAATGGTGTAATTACACGTGTTTTATAAAAATCGTCATCATCTTCAGTTGAATCTAAAGATGGATTGGCAACATTTCCTTCTTCTAACTTCGAATCAAAAACGTGTTTTTCTAGATTTGAAAGTCTTTTTAAAATATCAAAGTTAGTCACTCCTGAAGAAGAAACATTAGAAGTACGATTTACTTTTGATACAGTAGCTTGACGAGATAATTCGTCTACTTTCGTTAATAAACGTTCGTTTTCTGCTTGTAAAAAGCTGATTTCCTTTTGGAATGTGTCATAATCACGAATAATTAAGTCTAAAAATGCATCGACTTCTTCAATATCAAAACCTCTGAATGAGCGTTTAAATTGTTTTTGTAAAATATCTTTTGTACTTAATGAAATACGCGCCATAATTGCTTTCCCCTTTTTTAATCAATCATAATAATCATTAATTTAATTTATCTTCTTTATGATACTAAAATCACTAGGAAAATACAAATACGACAGAGTTATTTTTAGTTATTTTTAATGAAATTTGATATAATTTTTAAAAATAAACTTGTAAAGTAGAGGATTATCATGAATTGGTTAGAAGTAACGGTAAATACACATTCTGAAAGTGTAGAGGTAGTAAGCTCTATTCTGATTGAATTAGGGTCTAAAGGGGTTTCTATTGAAGATCCACAGGACTATTATCAATTAACGGATGAACAACTTGAATGGTTAAAAGTTCAACAAAAAGACCTTTACGAAACAGATACGGTAATCGTTAAAGGATATTTTCAACCGTCACAGTGGTCAAAGGATTCATCTAATCTTCTTCATGAAAAACTAGAGGAAATTAAAGTTTATGGCTTACAAACAGGACCACTATCCATTCAAGTGAAGGAAGTAGGCGAAGAAGACTGGGCTAATGCATGGAAACAATATTATTTCCCTGTGCGTGTCACAAGATTCTTAACTGTGGTACCTAGTTGGATTGATTATGAAAAAGAACAAGATGATGAGTTATTAATTGAATTAGATCCTGGTTTAGCATTTGGAACAGGAACACATCCAACGACTCAATTGTCCCTAACTGCTTTAGAACAAACGATTCGAGGAAATGAGAACGTTCTGGATGTGGGTACAGGATCTGGTGTTTTAAGTATTGCTTCTAAACTATTAGGTGCAAGTAAAGTGACTGCATTTGATATTGATGAAATGGCTACTCGAGTTGCAAAAGAAAACATTGCATTGAATCCTACCATTAGTGAAATTGAAGTTTTTGAGAATAATTTACTTGTTGGGGTAGAACAGAAGAGTGACTTAATCGTTGCTAATATTTTGGCTGAGATTTTACTTCAAATGCCAGAAGATGCTTATCGAAATTTGAATGATGATGGAAGTTTAATTTTATCTGGAATCATTGAATCAAAAGCAAATGAAGTGAAGGAAGCTTATGAAAAAGTTGGATTTACTCTTGTTGAAAGAATGACAATGAGAGAGTGGCATTGTTTTATTATGAAAAAGGATGTTGAGTAAATGCAACGGTATTTTGTAAAAGGAATCGTTAGCGAAACTACTCATTCACTTGAGTTTTCAAAAGAACAGATACATCAATTGAAAAAAGTGATGAGAATGAAAGTGGAAGAGCAGTTTGAAATAGTGGATGAGAATAGTACCTTAGCAATAGTTGAACTAGTTTGTTTAGAACCTTTTGAAGTGAGAGTTATTAAGACCTTAAATCAAAAGGTAGAACTTCCCGTGTTCACCGCAATTGCAGTCGGTTTATCAAAAGGAGATAAATTAGATTGGATTGTTCAGAAAGCAACGGAATTAGGAGTTAATGAAATTATTCCTCTAGAGTTGTCTAGAAATGTTGTGAAGTGGAACAAGGATAAAGCTAGCAAAAAAACAGAAAGACTACAAAAAATTGCAGAAGAAGCAAGTGAACAGTCTCATCGATTAAAAGTACCATTTATCAGTGACGTAATGACCATCGAAAGTTTGATAGAATACACAAAATCCTATCATCAAAAATTAATTGCCTATGAAGAAGCTGCAAAAGAAGGCGAGACGGTTCAACTTGTAAAGAGTTTACAAACTTTAAAAGCAGGAGAAAAGATTATTTTTGTTTTTGGTCCTGAAGGTGGCATTGACGATAAAGAAGTAGCCAAATTACAAAAAAATGAGTTTCATACTTGTTCATTAGGAC
>CALIJD010000038.1 GCA_938017885.1 uncultured Granulicatella sp. | reverse complement strand
TAATCATGATGTCGTAGGTTCGAGTCCTACTGGCGGAGTTCTTTTTTTTTACCCAAAAATGCTGCTTTAGCTCAGTCGGTAGAGCGTCACCTTGGTAAGGTGGAGGTCGCCGGTTCAATCCCGGCAAGTAGCTTAAAAAATAAATCAAGCGATTATAGAGGCAAGAAATGAATTTTCATTTCTTGCCTCTATTCACATAAAATTCACAATTCAATTATATAAAAAATGTAATAATCAATTAAAATTATGAATATAATCTTATTAAAAAATATAAGGAGATATTTATAAAAAATTTTATATTCTATCGTAGTATTATTTAGTTTAGTAGTACTCGTTTTTTCTTCAAAAGTGAATGAAGTTGAGGTTCAAAAGGAAGTGACTACTGTGACAACAACTACAGAAGAACCAACGACTGAAGGTACAACGACAACAACAGTCACACCACAAACAACGACAACAGAGGAACCAAAACGTCCAGAGTTACCAAATACTGGAACATCTCTTGGGAACATTGGAAAATCCTTTTATCCTTGTTTTAGGTGCACTAGCAGCGATTGCAGGTAGTTTCTTAGTCTTTCGTAAACAAGAAGCATAATGAACCCTTTTAAAGAATGAAGATCGGGCGATAGTTCGATCTTCTTTTTTGTTTTAAAAGAAGCTTCTTTCATATTCAGGCGGTTATTTGCTATAATGAACAGTATGATAGTTATTTTGAGGTGGAATAGATGAAGAAAAAGTATTTTATTATTGGAGATATTCACGGTGAAGCGGACATGATGGAAGAGATGCTTCAAAACTGGGATGAGGAAACTCAGCAACTGGTCTTCATGGGAGACTTGATTGACCGTGGTCCCGACAATAAACGAAGTGTCCTTACAGGGATGAAATATGCTAAAGAAAAAAATGCATGGTATATGATGGGAAACCATGAAGTCATGTTTCTAGCGTTTATCGATGATCCAGAGGGACGTTTTCCACATTACTTAAGAAACAATGGAGATACAACGATTAATGACTTACTCGGACGTCCGCAAGATACTCCTGTGAATCCCGTAGAGGATGCAGAAGCGATTAAAGCGCAATATCCGGAACTGATAGCTTTCCTAAGAGAACGTCCCCTCTATATTGATGAAGGAGATTTACTCTTAGCACATGCCGGGGTAGATTTACGCTTGGACGACTGGCACGGCACGGAGCCAAAAGACTTCTACTGGATTCGTGAACCGTTCCATACAGGGGTTAATAACACGGGCAAAACGATTATCTTTGGACATACGCCTTTACGTGGCTTGAACGAAGATGGCGACTTTATGAAATTATGGCAACAGGACGGTAAAATCGGGATTGATGGCGGAGCTGTTTTTGGCGGTGCGCTTCACGGTATCGTCTGGTTAGATGGACAAATTGAAAAAATATATAGTATTAAAAATACAAAACCAGTCCGTTTCACGGATGACTAGAGGTGAATCATGAAAAAGAATGCAGTTTTTCTATGGATTGTTTATTTTTTGAATTTAATTATTTTCCCAAGTTTCTTTATTGTACAAGTATCTTCAGGAAAATATGCGGTAGATACCCAAATGTATGTCGTATTACAAGTCATATCGATGGTCATTGGAATTTGGCTCTACAGAACAAAAATAGCGCAAGCGGCAAAAGAGTTTGTTAAACGACCTTTTATACGTGATTTAGCGATAGGATATGTTCTTCGAATTGTACTCGCGATTATTGTGTCGAATTTATTAGGGGAATTTACTTCAGATAATCAAGCGCAAATTGAATCCATGATGTCGAAATCCAATCTTGTGATGATGTTCGTGTTGCTTTGCGTGGTGGCACCTATTTTGGAAGAATTAGTCTTTCGTGAAGCCATCATTGGGTCTTTCAAAAAATCGATGAATGTCCATGTGTTGACTATCATCTCGGCTGTATTATTCATTCTTTTACATTCCCTTTCTAGTGATGGAAGTGGCATTAATTGGATGTCTGCCTTGCTATACGTTCCTTTAACAATTCCAATTGTAGGAATGTATCGTTACTATGAGAATAATATTGTTGCATCGATTACGATGCACTTTATCAATAATTTTGTTGCATTTTTATTTTTAATGAGTATGTAATTTAGGAGGATGAAATCATGAAAGTCGATCAATGGGTAAGATTCATTATTCGGTATGGTTTCATTCTTTTTTCATTGTTTGAATGGAGCCAATTGCCAGGGATGAGTGCTCATCAAATCGTCTTCTTTACGGCCTTTATCGCGGTCGTTCAGATTGGTTATTATTGGTTAAAATATCAATGGTATATTTTAGTAGAAGGAATTGCAGTGGCACTTCTTTGTTTTTATTTCCAAACGGTTTTTGCTGGCCTCATCCTACTCCTCTGCTTTGAAATTAGCCTACGCTTCTCATTTAAGAACGCGGTAGTGATGCAAGTGCTTCTTGGGTTAATCATTATCATCCCAGCCATGCAGCAGTTCGATACGCTTAAAGCGATTATGACCGTCTTCTTTATTCTTTTCTTCTTGTATGGAAATTATATTTTAGAAGAAAGAAGAGCATTGCAAGAGGAATTAGATGAAGTGTATCAAAAACTAAGTGAGCAACGGTACGATTTGCAGCAAGCGCAATATAAAATGGGGACGATGAAGGAAATCTTCACACTACAAGAGCGGAATCGGATTTCCCGTGAAATTCATGACTCTGTTGGCCATAGTTTATCGACCATCATTATTCAACTAGGTGCGATTAGTCAATTAGCGAAGATGGAAAATTCTCCGATTCAAGAAATGAGTGAAGGATTACGCGAATTTGCGACGCAAGGACTGCAAGAGGTTCGTAAAATTGTCCATGATATGAAACCGGAGCAAATGGATAGGAAGCAATTGGATATTGCACTGGAAGAATTCTTCCATGAAGTTCAAGTGAATTCATGTCTTGAAATACAGTTTAGAAAGAATGATCCTACATTTGCACTTAACAGTGAAGCGGAACTGAGTGTGTTTCGTGGAGTCCAAGAAGCGATTACGAATGCCATGAGACACGGAAACGCAACAAAAATCACTGTGCTTTTGATGTATAATCAAGCGCAATTAGTGGTCACGATTAAGGACAATGGACAAGGCGCAACTAGCAAAGAGCTGGTTCCAAAGGGTGGATTAAAATCCCTACAAGAGAGACTTCGACGAGAAGGCGGAATTGTAGAGATGAACCCTTCCAACCAAGGAGTGACCATTCAATTCATTATTCCAAACCCGAATCAAGGGTAGAAACGAGGAACCTAATGACAAAACCAATTCGATTAATTATTGCAGATGATGAGATGCTAATTCGGACAGGATTAAAAATCATGCTCGAAGCCAGTGGAAATGTAGAAGTACTAGCTCTTGCAGAAAACGGGAGAGCAGCTTTTGAAGCTTGTACCATTCATCGGCCAGATGTCGTGTTGATGGATATTCGAATGCCCGAAAGTAACGGAATCGAAGGTACAAAGCTGATTAAAGAAGCCTTTCCAGAAGTGAAAGTGTTAATTGTGACGACTTTCCAAGATACTGAATATATTGTCGAAGCTGTTCAAAACGGGGCTTCTGGATATTTGTTAAAAGATAGTAGTCCAGATGCCATTCTTGACGGTATTAAAGTAGCCCTTTCTGGAAAAGTCGTGATGGATACGGTGATCTCTGAAGCGCTCTTAACAAAGACCTCTGTAGAGAAAGAGGAAAGTTTCGATGCCGAAAAATGGGGCTTAACAACTAGAGAGGTGGAACTGATTGCACAGGTGGCAAAAGGCCTCAGCAATAAGGAAATTGCCCAAACGCTCTTTCTTTCGGAAGGCACAGTAAAAAATAATATTAGTACGATTCTTTCTAAGTTAGAACTACGCGATAGAACGCAATTAGTCATTTTTGCTTACGAGAATAAATTAAAACAATAAACTATTGCTCGGAGGATTAGTTTTTAGTAGCGACAATAGTGTGTGTGGAGTTTAGAGACTCTCTACCGATTGGGATGAGAAGAATTAAGTCCTCATACTATTGTGGCTACTTGGAAGCTAGAGACTCCTAGCGATAGTTTTTTTATACAAGAAATTCTTCTTTTCGTGAAGCTTCTTCTACTCATCAGAAACCCATTCATAAAAGTGACTTTGGTCATGGTAGTTGGTGACGTTGGAAACTACTCGTTATAAGAGAAGCTTGCTATGATAAGGGTACAGTAACAAAGGAGTTTACGATTGATGAAAGAAGAGAGAAGAACAGAGAAAGATTTACGAGAAGAAAAGATTGTCGTTGCTAGTTGTTTTCTATTTTGTATGTTATTAAGTATGTCATTTCTATTTATTTTTTAAAGAGGTGTAAACATGATTGAGATTAAAGATGTTACAAAGTCTTATGGACGCCATAAAGTGTTGCAAAATGTTTCCTTTGAAATTATGGAAGGGGAACTATTCGGATTACTTGGTCCAAATGGAGCAGGGAAAAGTACATTGATTGATATTCTGACAGGGATTCAATCGATGGATAGCGGTGAGATTTTCATTAACGGAAAGTCGATTAAAACCGACAAAGTAGAAATTCGAAAACAATTAGGCTTAGTGCCACAAGATATCGCGCTTCTTGAGGAATTGAATGCATTTGATAACTTAGAATACTTTGGAGGACTCTATGGCTTAGCGGGACAAGAGTTAAAGAGCCAAATTGAGAAGTTATTAGAAGTGGCCGGTCTTA
>CALIJD010000037.1 GCA_938017885.1 uncultured Granulicatella sp. | reverse complement strand
TTGTCCCATTAATACCGAGTAATTCAAGAATACGTAAATCTTCTTGAGTAATAATATGCCCTTCTTGGATAAGCACTTGACCTTGAAGAATTCTAACGGTTGAGACGCTTTGCTTCGCATTCTCTTTTGCACTGTTGGTTGCATCTTTATCCACTACATTATTAGCAACAATGCTATTGGTTAACAACTGTCCTAATAATTCACGTTCTGAATCAGAGAATCCACCATTAAACAAAGATTTCTTTGCAGCTTCTTGCGCTTGCAACAGATTAGACTCTGTAATGGAAGAAGCCATTTGTTCCTTCGTTGCATCTTCTACAGCTTTCTCATAGCTATCTAATTTTTCAGAACTAGCGGATAGAAGTTGAACGATAACACTGTCTTTAATATATAAAGCAAAATCTCGAATGGCTTTATTTTCCCCATCTAAACTTTTCTTAAAATAGCTTAGGCGATCTTGAATTGTAGCTACTTTTGTAGATGTTTCTCCAGTAGTTGTGGTAGTTGAATCTACACCAAATATTTCGCTTGAAGATTTGGCAGCAACCGTTTTAATCGCTTGGAAAAACTGCTTTACTTTATCAATTTGTTGTTGTTGTTTGGTTTGGTCAAAAACATAAATATCTCCAACACCATCCATTGCCATTTGTTGATTTTTTGCGGTTTGCTCTTTATCCTCAATTGTTCTTGGAGAACGAATTGTTTCTTTAGCAACTTGATTTAATTCTAACGAATAAGAAGTTGGTTGTACATTACTCCACCCTAAAATGAGTAACACTAAAAATGTCAATCCTAATAAAGCAGGTAGATAGAGCATTCCTAAAGTCTCTTGAAACTTACGGAGCTTTTGTCTCACTTTCTTCACCTCGTTCCCTTTCAGTTTCCGTTGGTGCTGAATATGCATTAATAATTTCAGATACGATTGGATGACGTACAACGTCTCCTGCATCAAATTCCACAAACGCAATTCCATTAATTCCTTTTAGCTTGCGTTCAGCATCTAAAAGACCACTGGCTTGATGTCCTTTTGGCAAGTCAATTTGAGACTTATCTCCATTGACAATCATTTTTGAACCAAAACCTAAACGAGTTAAGAACATTTTCATTTGCGCTCTAGTTGTATTTTGAGCTTCATCTAAAATGATAAACGAATCTTCTAAAGTACGCCCACGCATATACGCTAACGGCGCCACTTCAATGACTCCTCGTTCTAAGAGTCGATTCGTATGTTCCATACCGTATACGGTATAAAGAGCATCATATAACGGACGTAAATATGGATCTACTTTTTCTTTTAAATCTCCTGGTAAGAACCCTAAATTTTCACCGGCTTCAACAGCTGGACGAGTCAAGATAATTTTCTTCACTTCGCCTTTCTTCAATGCTTGTACAGCCATCACAACAGCTACAAACGTTTTACCCGTTCCGGCAGGTCCAATGCCAAAGACTACATCAGTCTTCTTTATGGCATGAATATATTGTTGTTGACCATATGTTTTAGCACGAATTGCTTTTCCTGCAAATGTACGGCCAATTTCTTCGTTATATAAATTAACAAAGTAATCCAAAGTACCGCGTTTAGCCATCTTCACCGCGGTAATGATGTCAGTTTTAGAAATACTAATCCCACGTGCAATCAAGTCTTGAAGTTGGTTTAGTAGTTCTTTAACTTGAGTAGTAACCTCTTCTTCACCAGTGATAAAGAGTTGCTCCCCACGATGGGTAATTTGTACTTGGAATGACTCTTCAATAAAACGAATATTCTGATCTTGAGAACCAAATAATTGAATTAATTGAGGATTATCGCTTAATTCAACACTTGCTTTTACGGTTTCATTTTCCAATCAGTTATCCTCCAATCCACACTTATTTATTTAAGTGTGCTTTTACTTGTTCTTTAATGATATTACCGTCTGCTTGCCCTTTAAGAGCTTGCATCACTGCTCCCATTAATTTACCAAATTCTTTTTGTGTTGTCGCTCCTACTTGTTCAGCAATTTCAGCGATTTTTGCTTGTACTTCTTCTAAAGAAAGTTGTGCTGGTAAATACTTTTCAACAATTACTAATTGTTTTTTCAACTAGTTCTGGTCGATTTGCTTTTTCAAATTCAACAATTGAATCACGGCGTTGTTTAGCTTCACGAGACAGAATCGTTAATTCTTCTTCAGGTGTTAGCTCGGATTTTTTATCAATTTCAGCCGCTTGAATTGCTGTTTTAATCATACGCAAAACGGCTAAAGTTTCTTTATCTTTTGCTTTCATCGCTGTTTTAATATCGTTGTTAATCGTTTCTTTTAATGACATTATTCTCTCTCCATTCTTGTATTTCGTTTGACTGATAAAAAAAGACTGGGACCTATAGCCCCAGCCTGACATAGTCATATGATACACAGAGTTGACTAGAACTTGCGTTTACGAGCTGCCTCTGATTTTTTCTTACGTCTTACACTTGGTTTTTCATAAAACTCACGTTTGCGAGCCTCTTGTAAAGTTCCGGTTTTAGAAACAGTACGTTTGAAGCGACGAAGAGCATCATCAAGTGATTCGTTTTTACGAACAACTGTTTTTGACATATCCTATTCCCTCCCTCCGAGCATTTAAAAGTAACTGTTTTCTTTTGAATAGAATAACCAAACAAACGAAATGTCCTTTTTTTATTATAGGAAAGGTTTACTAAAATGTCAATCAACTTCTATACTGCCAATGAACTTTTTTAGGAAAACCTTAATTTATGCTTTAGTTGCGCATTTTTCGCAAAGTCCAAAAATCTCGAATCGATGTGAGTGAATTTCACAACCTTCTAATTGATCTTGGAAGAAGTCCATTGGGCACATATCTATTTCTTTTGTACTACCACACTTTTCACAAATGAAATGATGATGATGCCCATGTGTTTGGCAACGGAATCTAAATAATTTCTCACCATTGAGTTCTGTTTCTTCTAAAAT
>CALIJD010000036.1 GCA_938017885.1 uncultured Granulicatella sp. | reverse complement strand
CGTCTTTAAAATCGTAACCACATGACGGTTTCCGCCTTCAAATGGCAAGTCGAAAGACACGTCTCCTTCGGCTTTCCCACCAAGAATCGCGATAGCTTTTTTAGCTTCTTCCAACTCCACTTCCGTATGCGCTGCTTTTAATGCGAGGAAATAGCCCTGCTTTTTCACGAGCGGCATACAAAATTCGCTCAATACACTGAGTTTGGCAACGGCACGAGCAGTCACTACATCAAACGATGCACGGAAATCCTTGTTTTGCCCAAAGGTTTCAGCGCGGTCATGGAAACACTGCACGTCTTTTAACCCGAGCGTCTCCACTAATGTATTCAAGAAGGTAATACGTTTATTCAATGAATCCACAATCGTCACCTTCAAGTCTGGGAAGACGATTTTTAGCGGAATACTTGGAAATCCTGCACCCGCACCCACGTCGCAAAGCGTTTGGTCGGTCAATTCGTGATGGAATCCAAGCGCCAATGAATCATAGAAATGCTTCAAATACACGCCTTCTTCATCCGTAATCGCCGTCAAATTCATCTTCTCGTTCCATTCCACTAAGTGATGGAAATATTGGTCGAACTGCTTCTTTTGCACATCTGATAATGTAATCCCATGCACTTCTTGGAGTCTTTGATAAAATTCTTCTGGTTTCATACACGCCTCCTTATTCTTGCACTTTAGCAATCTTGCCTTGTTCGATATAGACCATCAAAATCGATACGTCGGCTGGGTTCACCCCGCTAATACGGCTCGCTTGCGCAATCGTTTCTGGTTGAATTAATTTCAAACGTTGACGCGCTTCTGTCGCAAGACCGTTAATCGCATCATAGTCAATATTAGCTGGAATACGTTTGGCTTCCATACGTTTTAATTTCTCCACTTTTTCAATCGCTTTGGCAATATAGCCTTCGTATTTAATTGATATTTCTACTTGTTCTTTCACTTCACGAGAGACTTCCACCGTTTCACCGGCAAAGCCTACTAATTCGTCATAGCTTAATTCTGGACGTTTCAACAAGTCACTGAGAAGGATGCCGTCTTTCAATTCTGCAGATCCTTTTTCGGCCAAGAACGCTTGTAATTCAGCAGTTGGCTTCAAGCGAATCGATTGCATACGTTTGATTTCGGCTTCAATCGCTTCTTGTTTTGCTTGGAACTCGGCATAACGTTCGTCATCAATCAATCCAAGCTCGCGTCCTTTTTCTGTTAAACGTAAATCAGCATTGTCATGACGAAGTAAGAGACGATATTCCGCACGAGAGGTCAATAGACGGTAAGGTTCTGTCGTTCCTTTTGTGACCAAGTCATCCACCAATACGCCGATATACGCATCGCTTCGGCCAAGAATAAATGGCTCTTCTCCGCGAATCTTACGCACGGCATTAATCCCAGCGTAGAGCCCTTGCCCCGCTGCTTCTTCATATCCACTCGTACCGTTCATTTGTCCAGCAGTGAATAAGTTTTGGACAAGTTTTGTTTCAAAGGTATTTTTCAATTGGTGCGGCACGACCACATCGTACTCGATGGCGTAACCTGTACGCATCATCTCCGCATTTTCCAACCCTTCCACGCTACGAATCATCTTGATTTGCACGTCTTCTGGAAGAGAAGTCGATAACCCTTGAATGTAGACTTCTTCCGTATTTTCCCCTTCTGGCTCTAGGAAAATTTGGTGACGAGGCTTGTCGCTGAAACGAACGATTTTATCTTCAATCGATGGACAGTAACGAGCGCCGACCCCTTCTACAATCCCTGTAAACATCGGTGCACGGTGTAAGTTTTCACGAATCGTTTCATGAGTGCCTTCATTCGTGTACGTTAACCAGCAAGGAATCTGGTCGTAGCGGTAGTCTTCGTCTTTGGATGTAAAACTAAATAAGTTTGGCGTGTCATCCCCTGGTTGAATTTCTGTTTTACTATAATCAATGGATGAACCTTTGATACGTGGCGGAGTTCCTGTTTTGAAACGCGCCAATTCAAAGCCTAATTCGAGTAAGTTCTCTGATAATTTAATCGATGGTTGTGAGTTGTTTGCACCAGATGAATATTTCAATTCACCGATAATAATTTGACCACGAGAAGATGTTCCAGCCGTTAAGACCACCGCTTTTGAACGGTAGATAGCACCCGTATTCGTGATAACCCCTTTACATACGCCATCTTCAACAATCAATTCTTCCGCAATTCCTTGGCGTAAATCCAAGTTGTCTTGCTTTTCGATTGTCTTCTTCATTTCTTGCGCGTATAAATGCTTATCCGCTTGCGCACGTAAGGCACGTACGGCAGGTCCTTTCCCAGTGTTCAGCATACGCATTTGAATATACGTCTTATCGATGTTGCGACCCATTTCGCCCCCAAGAGCGTCGATTTCACGCACGACAACCCCTTTGGCAGGTCCGCCTACAGATGGGTTACATGGCATGAAGGCCACCATTTCTAAGTTCATTGTGAGTAATAATGTTTTTGCGCCCATACGTGCACTTGCTAGCGCCGCTTCACTGCCGGCATGACCAGCTCCGACGACAACGACATCATAATTTCCAGCTTCGTAAGTTGTTACCATAGTCTCTCCTTTACTTTCTTTCTCCATAAAATTCTACTTTGTGACTAACATATTCGCCTGCTTCATAATTAAACTTCGCAGAAAAGAACGGCTCCTGTCCTAAAATCCACTCTAGGAAAATGCGGTCCCCTTCCCAAGAAGGTTTCTGGAGGATTTCATCGTAAGGAACCCATTCCAGCGTCCCTTCTGGCGAATCAATCAGCTCTCCTGAAAACTCCGTCACACGAAAAACATACGTATACCAATCATGCCCAGGGGTGAATTCGGGAAAGGTGATGATTCCTTTCATCTCCATCTTCGTAGCCGTCAGTCCTGTTTCTTCAAAAATCTCACGCACGGCACATTCTTCTGGAGTCTCTGCTGCTTCGAGCTTACCACCAACGCCAATGTACTTGCCCTCATGGACATCGTTTGGCTTTTTGTTCCGCAATAACAGTAAAAATTCTTTTCCATTGTCCAAATAACAAATGGTTGCTAGCTTCGTCATCAGCATTTCCTCCTTGTGTCATTCATTTCTATCGATGCGCCCAATTCTTGGGAACATCACAGCGTTCGAACGAGGAGCGTTCACTCGTTCAGTTGTTCACTCTTTATGAAAGAGATAAAACGGAAATTCTTACGGATTCTATAGGAATCCTTCACAGTGCGAAGGATTCGT
>CALIJD010000035.1 GCA_938017885.1 uncultured Granulicatella sp. | reverse complement strand
ATAGCCTTTGCACCCATACGGCTAGCAAGTACACGGTCACGAGCAGTTGGAGAACCACCACGTTGAACGTGTCCAAGAACTGTTACACGAGTATGGAAGTCACTATCATATTCACGTAATTTCTTAGCAAGTTCGTCCCCTGACATCACGCCTTCCGCTAGAAGAATCAATGTGTGTTTCTTACCATTTAAGCGTCCTTGTTTGATTTCTTTTGCAACTGCTTCTAAATCAAAATCTTGTTCAGGAATCAAAATTTGTTCTGCACCACTAGCAACACCTGTCCAAAGTGCAATATCTCCAGCATGACGACCCATAACCTCAACGATAAACGTACGAACGTGTGATGTTGCAGTATCGCGAAGACGGTCTAGCGCTTCTAATACAGTATTGATTGCAGTATCAAAACCGATTGTATATTCCGTACCTGGAATATCATTGTCAATCGTTCCTGGAACCCCAACTGTTGGGAAACCAAGTTTCGTTAAAGCAACGGCACCTTGATAACTTCCGTCACCACCGATAACAACAAGACCTTCAATACCGAATTTCTTTAATTGTTCAATTCCTTTTTCTTGTCCTTCACGGTTTGCAAATTCAGGATATCGAGCAGAATACAAGAATGTACCTCCACGACCAATCATGTCGCTCACGTCGGACGGATTTAATTTACGAATATCACCAGCCACTAACCCGGCAAAGCCATAGTTAATTCCGTATACTTCAAATCCTTCATAAATACCCTTACGTACAATCGCACGAACAGCGGCATTCATCCCTGGAGCGTCTCCTCCACTTGTTAAAACAGCAATGCGTTTCAAAAAGATTCACCTCTTAGATTTATTTTTACTGGAACAAGCCCATTTGTATTTATTCTATCACTTTTAACAGCAAATGTCTTTCATTTTCAATAACTTTTTCATTTTACAATTTTTATACAATCTTTATCTAAAATGTCAATAAGAATAGGGATTACCTTCGACTCGAGGTTTACACCGTTTGCGAAAGAATTTTTGACGAGCTTCTTACTATTCACTAGGAATAATTCAACAGGTGTGACCCCTTTATATTTGTTTACGAGTTGTTTAATTTCCGCATATACTTCTGCAGTATGTTTTTCTGGGCGAATTGCAATTTGTAACTTTTTAGAAGAATCATCTAGCAACTTATCAACAAAACTCATTGGATACATACGATTTAATTGTAATTGCCATTGACCTTTTTGTCCTCTCTTCACACGACCTTCCATAAGAACCATCGTATTTTGTTGAAGATGCTGATAAATTTCAGCAAGTGTTGATGGAAAGACAACTACATCGATCATGCCAGACGAATCTTGAAGTGTAACATACGCCATTTGCTCACCTTTACGAGTCGAGATTTTACGAATATCCACAATCAACCCTACAAAACGCATATATCCTTCTTCAAAAACGGATTGAATTGCTTGAATCCATCCATTCTTCAAAAGAGGATCGTATTTCGAAGAAGGATGTGGCGAAATTGAAAAACCAAGCACTTCAATTTCTTCTCCAATCCTTTGAAGTAATGGTTCTTCTTCTACATGAGTGAAGGCTACTTCTAAGTCATCCTCAAGTGATAAATTTAATCCATGGAATTTCACACTTTTAGCAACGGCATCCACATTCGCTTTCAGCGTCGCCCTTGTTTCACCAAACTCATCAAATGCCCCCGCATTAATTAACGCCATTAAAAGCGGTTCTTTTGTATATTGAGCACCCATTCTGTAAGCAAAATCTTGGAAGCCTTTGAACGGGCCATACTCATAACGATTCTTCACAATACTATCAACAAAGTCTCGTCTAATTCCCTTAATACTGTTGAGACCAACAACAACACCTCTATCATCCGCTACGAAATCAGCAAAACTGTTATTGATACTTGGCGGCAATATCTTAATCCCTAATTGACGCGCTTCTACGAGATAGTCTTGCAACTTCGATGATTTAGCACTCGCATTTTGGAATAAAGCTGTAAAGAACGCTGTAGGATAGTTCGCTTTTAAATATGCCAATTGATAAGACAGCATCGCATAAGCTACCGCATGTGATTTATTAAATCCATAATTCGCAAACTTTTCAATATAGTCGTAGACCGTTTCTGCATCTTCTTGCTTGTATCCTTTTGAAATGGCGCCTTGCACAAATTTTTCTTTTTGTGCAGCAATAGACTCAGCATTCTTTTTGCCGATAGCTCGACGTAAAATATCCGCTTCTCCTAAAGAAAAGCCAGCCATTTCACTTGCCGCCTGCATAACTTGTTCTTGGTAGACCAAAATACCATAGGTTGGCTCAAGAATTTTTTGAAGAGATGCATGAGGATACTGAACGATTTCTGTCCCTTTTTTACGATTGATAAAACGAGGAATTTGCTCCATTGGTCCTGGACGGTACAATGAGAGTACTGTAACTAAATCTTCGAATTCTGTTGGTTTTATTTCCTTCAAGACGCGACGAATACCGTCTGACTCAAATTGGAAAATTCCATTTGTTTGAGCTTTTTGAAAAAGTTCAAACGTCCGTTCATCGTCTAGAGGAATTTTTGTAATATCCAATGCTTTTTTCGTGATTTTTTGTGTTTGTTGAATCGCTCTATGAAGCAATGTAAGGTTACTTAACCCAAGCAAGTCCATCTTGAGAAGACCTACTTTTTCAACAGCCTGCATTGCATATTGTGTGAGCATCCAATCCTCTTCATGTAACGGTGTTGAGTATCCCTTATCTCGTTTCATTAAAGGAACTGTCTTTGTCAAATCTTCTTGCGATAATACAACACCAGCAGCATGGACTGATGAATGACGAGGAAGACCTTCAAGAGCTCTGGCTACTTGGTATAGTTTTCGATTGCGTTCACTACTTTCTACATGTTCTCTAAACGCCTTATTTTCTTTATACGTTTGATCCAGAGTCACTTTTCCTTGAGAGATATTGTTCGAAAATTTCTGAACTGTGATAATATTTTCGCCAAAGACTTTACATACATCACGAATGACTTGTTTTGCCCCAAGCGTACCAAACGTTACAATTTGCGCTACATTTTGATTGCCATATTTTGAGACTATATACGCTAAAATATCTTCACGCTTGTCATCTGGAAAATCCAAGTCGATATCGGGCATTGTATAACGCTCACGATTTAAGAACCGCTCAAAAAGCAAGTTGTAGCGAATCGGATCAACTTCTGTAATATGCAAGAGATATGAAACCAACGAGCCTGCAGCAGATCCACGACCAGCTCCAGTTTGGATGCCTTGTTCACGCGCATGACGCATAATATCCCAAACGATAAGGAAGTAATCATCAAATCCCATTTCATGAATAACGGCCAATTCTTCTTTAAGACGATTCACATAGAGGGGTGTTGTTACGCCTATATCAAGCATCGCAGCTTCACATAATTCATAAAGAAACTCTGCACTTGTCTTCCCACCTGGTACTGGGAATTTAGGAAGCATGGTGTCTCTTAGAGGAATCTCTACCACTAAATCTTTTGTAAACTGCTCTAAGTTAGAAAGAAGTACTCCGCCTTGAACTGCCTGGAACATCTTCGTCATCGAAGTCGCTTCCGGTAAGGACTCACTCCCTGTTGCGTCCTCTTGTGTAAACGAAAGTGTTTCCCCTAGTCGAATCGCTTGTAACACTTTCCATGGGAAATAATCAGTTGTATTTAAATAACGTGAGACGCTAAAGGCAACTGGAATTACTCCAGCTGCTTCGATTCCTTCACGCATTGTGTCGAACTCTCCGCGTTCAACCATTTCACGAGTAATCCCTACAGCAATCTCAACACCAGCATACTCTTCCTTCACAGCACGAAGAACTGATTCGAGTTTACGTTTAGAATGTGCGGCAACCCACTCGCTGTCCATTGGAGGAAGAACGATTTTCAAATCCTCGCTATGAGTGGCAATCCATTCCATCATC
>CALIJD010000034.1 GCA_938017885.1 uncultured Granulicatella sp. | reverse complement strand
GGGAAGCTTGCTAATTGTTGTCCATTAAAAAGTTCCGGATGTGTTTTATAAAGCTCATCTAATCCGAGTCCTGCATATTCTGCGGGGCTTTTGATGGTTGAAATGCCATTAGGATGTGCGCTAATAATCCACGCTTCACCGGTTTTCTCAGAAGGAAGAGTGAAATTAAAAAGAGAATTTAGTTTTGTTCCTCCCCAAATTTTCTCTTGAAGAACAGCATTTAAAAAGATTGGTTTTATCATATTTTTGCCTCCTATGATGAATGTCTTAGTGCAAATGAATTAAATTCGAAAAGGTCGTATCTGTGACGGCTAATCGAGTACTCAAATGGTGTTCCGTTATCCAAATAGGCTACTTGTTCTACTTCAAAGACAGGCTCTGTTGGAAGGAGTTGTAAGTAGTCTTGCTCATCTTCAGAGCTTGGCGCTGCACGTAAGATTTTAGTAGCACTTGCAATGCGTAAGCCTAGTGGACCTTCAATATATTGATAGATGGAGTTTAATAGAACTTCTTCGGTAATCCCTGGAATGACGCTAGTACTCATATATGTTTGCTCTAATACGTACGGCTTACCGTCGATGATACGAAGTCGGTGGATGTTGTATACAGGACTATGCAAAGGGATTTGTAATTTTTCTGCTAGAAATTCAGAGGCAAACTCTAATTTGAAATGAATGATTTTGGATTTAACAGTAGAGTGAGAATCCTCAGAAATCTTCGTCAGACCTTTAATGTCTCGTTCTGGAACGATGAGTTTTCGCTTAGATGTGCCACGAGAGAGTACAAAAGTGCCTTGGCCGCGTTTTCGGAAGATAAGCCCTTCAGAGACGAGTAAGTCTAATGCCTTCTTGACCGTCATTCGACTGCTATTAAATTCTTTCGTTAATGTTATTTCATCAGGTAATTGTTGGTTAATGGCGTATTCGTTACTTAAAATCTTTTCACGAATCGCATGATAAATCTGTAAATATTTTACGCTCATCGAATGTCATCCTTTCTCTAAACTTAGCCATATTATAACAAATGTAGAATGAATAGGCAAAAACGATATTTTAAATACTATTCATAATATTTGTCTAGACAAATTCGAAAAATGTGATATACTATACGTGAAAAAGCTTACAGAAAGGAGGTAAATTATGAAGAAACAATTGCATTTCCCTCAAGGGTTCTGGTGGGGTGCTGCTTCGAGTGGACCGCAGACGGAAGGGCAATTTGATAAAGCTCATGAAAATGTCATGGATTATTGGTTTAGAACGGCTCCTGAAGCTTTCTTTAATGGTGTCGGACCAGATGTGGCGAGTGATTTTTATCATAATTACCCTGAAGATTTTCGTTTGATGAAGGAGATTGGATTTAATTCATTCCGGACATCGATTCAATGGAGCCGTTTGATAAAAGACTTCGAAACGGGTGAAGCTAATCCAAAGGCTGTGGAATTTTACAACGCTGTTATTGAAGAAGCGAAGAAAAACGATATTGAACTTGTACTGAATTTACATCATTTCGATTTGCCAGTTGAATTGCTTCAACAATATGGCGGTTGGGAAAGTAAACATGTCGTGGACTTATTCGTGAAGTTTGCCAAGACTGCGTTCGAATGTTTTGGCGATAAGATTCATTACTGGACAACTTTCAATGAGCCAATGGTCATTCCAGAAGCAGGATACTTATATGCATTCCATTATCCGAACCTAAAAGGGAAAGGGAAAGAAGCTGTTCAAGTGATTTATAATCTAAATCTTGCAAGTGCCAAAGTGATTCAACTGTATCGTTCACTTGGATTGGATGGCAAGATTGGGATTATTTTGAACTTGACGCCGGCTTACCCAAGAAGTGATTCTCCCGAAGATATAGCAGCAAGTCAATTTACAGATGATTTCTTTAACAGAGTCTTCTTGAATCCAGCGGTGAAGGGAACATTCCCTGAAACCTTGGTGGAAAAACTAGAGGAGGACGGCGTGTTATGGAGTCATACTGAAGAGGAATTGCAGCTAATCCAATCGAATACAGTCGATTTTCTTGGAGTGAATTACTACCATCCAAAACGCGTTCAAACGCAACCAAATCCTGAGGAGTACAAAACACCTTGGATGCCAGACCAATACTTCAAAGAGTATGAATGGCCTGAGCGTCGTATGAATCCATATCGTGGATGGGAAATCTTCCCGAAAGCCATTTATGATATCGCCATGATTGTGAAGGAAGAATATGGCAATATCCCCTGGTTCATTAGTGAAAACGGGATGGGTGTTGAAAACGAAGGTCGCTTCATCGGAGAAAATGGAGTCATTGATGATGTGTATCGTATTGAATTTTACGAAGAACATCTCACTTGGCTACATAAAGCGATTGAAGAAGGTAGTCGTTGTTTTGGATATCATACATGGACTGCTTTTGATTGCTGGTCTTGGAATAATGCGTATAAGAATCGTTATGGATTTATTTCTGTAGATTTAGAAACGCAAAAGAGAACCATCAAGAGTAGTGGAAGATGGTATCGTAACGTCAGCGACAATAACGGCTTTGAAATAAAAATTGAGGAATAAAGAGAGGAGATATTCAGATGAAAAACTCAAAATTTATTGATAAATTTGCCGCGTTTGCAGGTAGACTGGGGAATCAAATTCATTTAAAAACCCTCAGAGATGCATTTGCGACAGTAATGCCATTATATATTTTGGCAGGTTTAATTGTTCTTTTGAACAACACAGTATTTAAGTGGATTTTTGAAGGAGATACATTAACGAAATTCCAATATTGGGGAATTACAATTGCAAACGGTACTTTAAGTATCTCAGGTATTATTATTGCCGTAATGGTTGGTTATTTCTTAGCGAAAAACAGAGACTTCGAAAATCCATTGGCAGCATCAATGCTATCATTAGTTTCTTTAATTGTTATGATGCCAAATACAGTTTCTGCAGTTCCTGATGGTGCAAAGGATGCCGTAAATATTTCAGGCGTTCTTTCATTTAACAACACAGGGACAGGCGCAATGTTTGCAGGGGTTATCGTAGCGATTCTTGCAACAGAATTATTCATCAAATTATCTAGTGTAAAAGCATTGCAAATCAATCTTGGTGACAACATTCCACCAGCAGTTGGTAAATCATTTAGCGTATTACTTCCAGTAATGACAGTTATTTCATTATTCGGGGTTGTATCTGCATTATTATTCAACCTATTTGGAACAAACTTAATCTCAATTATTACAGTCTTCATCCAAGAACCAATTCGTCATATTGGTACTAGCTTAATTGGGGTAATCATTATTTACTCTCTAGGAAATATGTTATGGCTATTTGGGATTCACCAAGCAGTTATTTACAGTGCAATTCTAGAACCATTACTATTAATTAACATTACAGAAAACATTACTGCAGCAAACAATGGACAAGCGATTCCACACATCATCAACTTATCTCAAGTTCAAACATTTGCTTTAATGGGTGGTAGTGGATCTACATTATGTTTATTAGTTGCAACATTCTTAGTAAGCCGCAACGCTGCTTCTAAAAACGTAGCTAAATTATCATTTGGACCTGGACTCTTCAATATCAATGAACCTGTATTATTCGGTTACCCAATCGTTTACAACATTTCATTAGCGATTCCATTTATCGCAGTTCCAGCTCTTGGTATTTTAATCAGCTACTTAGCAACAGTTGCAGGATTTATGAGCCCAGCGTTTGTACAAGTTCCTTGGACGACTCCAGTCTTCTTAAATGCATGGTTAGCAACAGCAGGGGACTTCAGAGCAGTTCTAGTTCAATTAGTCATCTTTGCACTTGGAGTTCTTCTATACATTCCATTTATCAAAGTTCATGACAAAGTTGTGGAACAAGAAATGAAGGGATAAGATTATGAAACAAATTTTTATTGTAGCTACAACTTATACAAAGCCATTAGATGAAGTGGGAAAATTTAGACAAGATCACT
>CALIJD010000033.1 GCA_938017885.1 uncultured Granulicatella sp. | reverse complement strand
TTCCATTAGAATGCGTTCAAAATCTTCTTTTGATAAATCTTGTAATTCAACACGAATCGGGAATCGCCCTTGTAACTCGGGCATTAAATCACTTGGTTTAGCCACATGGAATGCCCCAGAAGCAATAAACAGAATATGGTCTGTATTAATCACACCGTACTTCGTATTCACTTGGCTTCCCTCAACGATCGGTAAAATATCTCTTTGTACCCCTTCCCTTGAAACTTCCCCACCGTTTTGACCTTTGGCAGCAATCTTATCAATTTCATCGATAAAGATTATTCCTGATGTTTCAGCCAGTTTTAAAGCTTCTGCATGCATATCTTCTTGATTGATTAAATGATTAGCTTCTTCTTCTGTTAATAGTTCTAAAGCCTCTTTTACTGTCACAGTACGGCTAATTTTCTTCTTCGGAGTCATCTGATCAAGAACGGATTGAATTTGCATCATTTGCTCCATTTGGTTTCCAGAACCTGCCATCCGTATTGGTTTCTCTGTTAATTCAATCGTTACTTCTTTTGAATCAAGTACTCCATTTCTTAATTGTTGCTCAATATCACGACGACTTTGAGCAATTTCTTCTGTGACTTCTTCCTTCATTTCAGGTTCTAATCCAGGATTTTGAATGCCCATTTGTTGGAACATATTGAAAAGTGAATCTTGTTGTGGGTTTGATACCTTCTTCATGATTCCTGGTTTTAAAATTTTTGCAAGCTTTTTAACTGCCTTATCAAAAGCTTGTGGTTTTACTTCTTCTTGTTTTAGCTTAGTTACAATTTGAATCGCATTTTCAACTAAATCACGAACCATCGATTCTACATCACGCCCAACGTAACCCACTTCAGTAAATTTTGTCGCTTCGACTTTTGCAAATGGTGCATCAACTAATTTAGCAAGACGACGAGCCAATTCAGTTTTTCCGACCCCAGTAGGTCCAATCATCAATAAATTTTTTGGAGTGACTTCTTTTTTCATTTCCTCGTCCAATAATAAACGACGGTAACGATTTCGAAGAGCCACCGCTAACGCTCGCTTTGCATCCTGTTGCCCGACGATGAAATGATCTAATTCAGATACAACTTCTCTAGGTGTTTTACTAATATTTGCTTGCATACTTCCACTTCCTTACGCTAACGTTTCAGTGATGATATTATCATTTGTAAAAATATCAATCTCTGAAGCGATTTTTAAACTTTCACGAGCAATATCTTCTGCTGTTAAATTCGAATCGCCAAATCTTAGGAGACCTCTAGCAGCTGATAAAGCGAAGTTACCACCAGAACCGATTGTTAGAATGCCATCATCTGGTTCAATGACTTCTCCTGTTCCTGAAACAAGTAACACTTGTTCTTTATTCATTACGATTAACATCGCTTCTAATTTTTGTAAACCACGGTCACTTCTCCATTGTTTCGCCATTTCAATAGCTGCTCGTTGTAAGTTCCCTTTGAATTGTTTAAGCTTATCTTCAAACATTTCTTCTAAAGTAATTGCATCCGCTACCCCACCTGCAAATCCAACAAGCACTTGATTGTCAAAAATACGACGGATTTTACGAGCGGTTCCTTTCATTATCACTTTTTCCCCCATTGTCACTTGACCGTCACCAGCCATTGCAACTTGGTTATACTTTTTCACTGCACAAATTGTAGTCATGATTTTCCTCCGTTATTCTTATTAAAGGCACTAGCGTCAAATTCGTTCTTCCCAGCTTTAGATCTTGGAAAATATAATTGGTAATTTTGCTGTAGAGCTTCTTTTGTTACATGTGTATAAATTTGAGTAGAACTAAGACTAACATGCCCTAAAAGTTCCTGAACGGTTCTCATATCCGCACCATTATTCAACAAATGCGTTGCAAACGTATGTCTTAGCATATGTGGATGAATCTTTAAAGTTAGTCCACTTTCTTGAATTAGTTTTTCTAAAATATAACGAACTCCATTAGTCGTCAGTGGATCCCCTAAATGATTCACAAACACGAAAAGATGCTCCTTCCTTTCTTTAGCCATAAGATCCCTTCGTCCTTCTTCAAGGTAAGTTTCTAAAGCTGTCCGAGCAAAATCTCCAATTGGTACATATCTTTCTTTTGATCCCTTACCAATAACTAAAATGATGCTATTTTCAAGGTCTAATTGCTCAAGAGTTAAATTCGTTAACTCACTGACACGAATACCTGTAGCATATAATACTTCGACTAGGGCTTTATTACGTTGGTCTAAAGACTGATTTCCATCAATAGAATTGATAAATTTTTCAATTTCATCTTCATAAAAGAACTCAGGAAGACGCATTTTACCTTTTTTATAACTGACCGAAGCAAAGGGATTTGTTTCTACTCCTTTTCGTTCTACCAAGAAATGATAAAAAGAACGTAGACTTGAAAGAAAGCGAGAAATGCTTGAACGATTATAGTTTTCACGATGTAAAACTCCTAAATAGATTCGAACATCAACGACAGATACATCGTTCCATGACGTAATTGGAACTTCTGTTAAGTAATCGCAGAAATGTCGAATATCACGCTCATACGCTTGAATCGTCTCAGGTGAATAGCGTCGTTCAACTTTTAAATACGCTAAAAAATCTTGTACTTCATTCTTCATTATCTTCCTCCTATTATAAACTTTAGCATAGAAAGCACTTTCTTACAACCGAATTGTCAAAATTTTTCCGACAATTAAACCAAATTTAATAAATAGGATATGAGGAAAAGCGTTCAGAAACGGAGCACTGGACCTAACTAACGCAAACATCGTTAAAAACGATGTGCGTATGGTTTGGGAAGTGGAC
>CALIJD010000032.1 GCA_938017885.1 uncultured Granulicatella sp. | reverse complement strand
TGAGCGTTTCCAATTGAAGGGGCTCCGTTATGTTCCTTCTCGTGTAAATCCAAATGGCCTTATTTCAAGAGTCGCTGTTATGGGTGGTTCAGGTGGAAATTATTATATGGATGCACTTAGAAATGGTGCAGATGCCTTTGTAACAGGAGATATTTTCTACCATACAGCGCATGATATAGAAGAGACTCCATTATTCCTAGTCGATGCTGGGCATCATATCGAAGTGGTGTGTCGAAAACAATTAGCCAAATGGGTTAATGACTGGAAAGAAGAAAATAATTGGGATGTAACAGTACTTGAAAGTGAAACTTTTACAGACCCATTTGAATTTTATAAAGCAGGTGAAGAAAATGCATAAAGAATTAACAGAACGTTTTATCCGTTACGCAAAGAAAGAAACTAGATCTGACGAAACAAGTCAAACAGTCCCAACAACGCCTTCGCAAACAGCGTTTTTAAAGGACTTAGAACAAGAATTAAATGAATTAGGATTCCAAGAGGTGTATTTGAATCCTAAAAACAGCTTCCTAACAGCAACAATCCCATCAAACGTTGACCATGAAGTGCCAACGATTGGATTTATTGCCCACGTGGACACAGCTGACTTTGAAGCTAGAAATATTCAACCACAAATTCACGAGAACTATAATGGAGAAGCCATCGTCTTAGACGAAGAAGGAAAATACGTATTAGATTCAAAAGACTTCCCGAACTTAAAAAACTATGTTGGACAAACATTAATTACAACAAATGGTAAAACATTACTAGGTGCTGATGATAAGTCTGGTGTGACAGAAATCGTTACAGCAGGTGCTTATTTATTACAACACCCAGAAATTAAACACGGAAAAATCCGCGTAGCCTTTGGTCCAGACGAAGAAATTGGTCGTGGAGCTGATTTATTCGACGTTGAACATTTTGCATGTGATTTTGCTTATACAATGGATGGTGGACCTGTTGGTGAATTAGAATATGAAAGCTTTAACGCTTGCCGTGCGACAGTTCGTATTCAAGGAAAGAACGTTCACCCAGGTACAGCAAAAGATACAATGGTGAGCGCACTTGAATTAGCACGTAAATTTCAAAATGCACTTCCTGAGTTCGAAGTTCCAGAACATACTACAGGGCGTGAAGGGTTCTACCACTTAGTTGCAGCTGAAGGGGTTGTAGAAGAAGCTAAATTAGTCTACATTTTACGTGACCATAGCCGTGAGTTATTCAATGCGAAAAAGGACATGATGATCCGTATCGCTTCTCGTATGAATAAAGAATTAGATACAGATCGTATTACGGTTGATTTACACGATGAATACTACAACATGGCTGAAATCATCGAGAAAGATTTCCGTTGTGTAGATGTAGCAAAACAAGCATTAGAAAACTTAGATATCGTTCCAATCATTAAACCAATCCGTGGAGGTACAGACGGTTCTAAAATTTCATTTATGGGATTACCAACGCCAAATATTTTTGCTGGTGGCGAAAATATGCATGGACGTTATGAATATGTTGCTGTGGAATCAATGGAAAAGGCAACACAAGTGATTATCGAAATTGCTCGTTTAGCTGCGTTATAATTTTAAACAATGTAAAGAAAGGAGTGAGTTCATGACATTTGATGGTATTTTCACCAAATGGATGATGGACGAAGTAGCGCCTCTATTAGTAGGAGGGCGTATTACAAAGATTCATCAACCATTACCATACGATGTACAATTCACCATTCGTGCCAATCGTAAGAACTACTTACTTGTTTGTTCGGCACATCCAATGATGGCTCGTGTACAATTTATTTCTGAGAAACCAGAGAATCCAGAAGTTGCTCCTAACTTTTGTATGATTCTGCGTAAGTATTTAGAAGGATCTATTATTCAATCGTTCACTCAAGTAGAAAATGACCGCATTTTAAACATGGATGTTTCTACACGTGATGAACTTGGAGATAAGGCTGGCTATCGTTTCACCATTGAGATGATGGGTCGTCATAGTAATTTATTTTTAGTGAATCAAGAAGATAACACAATTATCGATTGTGTTAAACGTGTTTCTCTTGGGCAAAATAGTTACCGTACCTTACAACCAGGAGCTAGCTATGTGATGCCTCCTCAAACGTCAAAGAAAAATCCTTTTGATTATACGCTATTTGAATTAGACAGTTTACTGCATCCATTTATTGGAGAACCTGGCGAGAGAACATTGATGAATGTCTTTCAAGGGATTAGTAAACAGTCAGCTCATGAAATTGTGGAACGTAGTGAAAGAAAGAGCCAAAGCTTAGCCGAGGCCTTGCATCATTATCTCGAAGAAGGGAATACCGATATAAAACCGACACTTACGAAATCAACGGACGGGAAGACTTACTTCTTACCGTTTTCGTATATGAGTAAGACGGGTGAATCACAAAACTTTGAAACTCTTTCTGAATTATTAAGTGCATATTATGTTCAGAAGATTCAAGAAGAGAAGATTCAGCAATTAGCAGGACACCTGTTGCAAATGTTGAAATCTGAACTTCGCAAGAACCGCGAAAAGATGGTAAAACTAGATGAAGATTTAGCACGAACAGAAGATGCTGATCATTATCGTGTATACGGAGATTTGATTAATACGTATCAACACCAAATTGAAAAAGGTGCAAGTAGTGTTACCGTTCAAAACTTCTATCAAGACTACGAAGAAGTAACGATTCCATTAAATCCATTATTAACAGCTTCTCAAAATGCACAGGCGTATTTTAAAAAATACCAAAAACTTAGAAATGCGGTAACGCATATTCATGAGCAACAAGAAACAACGAAAAATGAGATGGATTATTTAGAGAGTGTTATTTACCAAATCGAAGAAGCGGACGTATTCAACTTAGAAGCCATCCGAGAAGAACTTGTAGAGAGCGGCTACTTAAAACGTTCTACTTTGAAAAAAGGCATCAAGAAACAAGGAAGCGCGAAACCACATGTATTTTATGCAACAGATGGCACACGAATCCTAGTTGGACGAAACAATTTGCAAAATGATCAATTGACACTTCGTCAAGCGAAGAAGGAATACCTATGGCTTCATGCGCAAAATATTCCAGGATCGCACGTTATTATCGAATCCAGTAATCCAGCCGAAGAAACAATTGGTGAAGGCGCGATGCTTGCGGCATACTACTCGAAATATCGCCTTTCTGGAACGGTACCTGTGGATTATGTTCAAGTATCGAAAATTCGCAAACCAAATGGCGCTAAACCGGGATTTGTAGTATATGAAGGCCAGCAAAACACGTATATTACGCCTGATCCTTTAAAGGTAGAAGCGTTAAGAAATAATAAACCGAACTAGAGGGATGTTATGAGAATTATTGTGACAGGATTTGACCCTTTTGGAGGGGAAAAGATTAATCCATCGATTGAATGTGTCAAAGCTCTTCCAGAAATTGAGGGAGTGAAACTCTTTCGCGTAGAATTACCGACTGTATTTAAGGAATCAGCAAAGCGTTTGAATGAAGCCATTAATGAAGTGAAACCAGATGCAGTATTAAGCGTTGGCCAAGCAGGGGGAAGACCTGGAATTACAATGGAGCGTATTGCAATCAATGTAGATGATGCTAGAATTCCAGATAATAGCTCTCAACAGCCAATCGACGAAGCGATTCAAGAAAAAGGTGAAGCAGCGTACTTTTCAACTTTACCAATCAAACGAATTGTAAAAGCGATTCGTGAAGCGGGAATTCCAGCGGAAGTTTCAAATACTGCTGGAACATTTGTGTGTAACCACATTATGTACCAAGCGTTATTTGCTGCGACAAAGGCTGATAAGCCATTTAAAGCGGGATTTATGCATATACCGTTTATTCCAGAACAAACAACGGATAAACCGTCTCTACCTCTTGAGGAGAGCACTAAAGCTTTACAGATTGCGATTGAGACAATCCGTGATTATTTAAACGATGAAGATATTAAGGTTCAAGAGGGAGCCATTTTTTAGAAAGGAGGGAGATGAATAATGTCACCAAAAGCTGCATATATTCATATCCCTTTTTGTTCGCATATTTGTTACTACTGCGATTTCAATAAGGTATTTATCGAAGGACAACCAGTCGATGAGTATATTGAATTACTGATTCGAGAAATAGAACTGACTAGGAAAAAATATAAAATTGAACCTCTTGAAACACTATATGTGGGTGGAGGAACGCCGTCTTCTTTAACTCCACAACAGATGGATCGATTATTGGATGGCATCCATCAATATTTACCACTACAAAAAGGTGCGGAGTTCTCGATGGAATTGAATCCTGATGACGGTACTCCTGAACTGCTCAGCGTAATGAAACAAGGAGGAGTTAATCGCCTCAGTATGGGTGTTCAAACCTTTAATAATGAATTACTGAAAGCAATCGGTCGCAAGCATACAAAAGAAACAGCCATTCGGACGATTGAAAATGCCAGAAAAGTCGGATTTGAAAATATGAGTATTGACCTGATTTTTAGACTTCCAAAACAAACGATTGAAGATTTTGAACAGAGTTTAGAAATGGCAATGTCACTGAACTTACCTCATTATTCGATCTATTCTCTCATTCTAGAGCAGAAGACGGTCTTCTATAATCTGATGAGACAAGGGAAATTACCCTTACCGACGCAGGATGAAGAAGCAGATATGTTTGAACTTGCAATGATGACGATGGAAGGCTTTGGACGTCATCATTATGAAATTAGCAATTATGCACTTCCTGGATATGAATCTAGACATAATTTGCATTATTGGAATGCGGATGAATACCTTGCTTTCGGTGCTGGAGCTCATGGTTATGTGAATGGTGTTCGTTATCAAAACAATGGTCCTATTCAACATTATCTTACTCCTTTGAGAGAGAAGAAACTTCCTATCTTTTCAGAAACAAAACTGTCGAAAAAACAGCTGATTGAAGAATTTATGTTTTTAGGATTAAGAAAGTTTTCTGGTGTGTCGAAAAAAGAATTTTTGGAAAGGTTTGGAATTACAATGGAAAAAGTCTATGGAGAAGTATTAGACGAATTATTGGAAGATAAACTCATTACTACAACTCTGGATGGTTTTGTTTTGACGCATCAAGGGAATTTTTTTGGAAATAACGTTTTCCAATCATTTCTGATTGATGAAAATCAGAATGAAATTTGATGAAAACGAGGGATTTTGTTAAACATTTCTTAAAGAATGTGTTATTATATTTTATGGCATTTCAAATGCACAAAAAATAAAAGAAAAGGGGATCTCTATCCAATGGACAAAGACAGTATCGTTAAGATTTTAACAGCACCAGCATTCGTGTCTGCTATCTTCTCAACAATCTCTATTATCTTAGTGGGTTATTTCATCCGTAAGAAAAATATTGTTGATGCAAACAGTGGTAAAGTTTTATCTAACGTTTTACTTTCAGTTGCGCTTCCTGCGTTAGCGTTCAAAGCTTTCATGGTTGACATTAACGACAAAACATTCACAACTGGATTAAACGTATTTATTTTCGGCTTTATCGCATATGTCATTTTAATTCTTTTAGGAGAATTATTCTTTATTAAGGAGAAAGGTGACCGTAAAACTACTTTATCAGTTTTAACAACTTTCGGTTCAACTACTTTCTTTGGAATTCCAATTATTAACGGATTGTTAGGTGCAACTGGTACTTTATATGCTAACATCTTCAACTTAGCTTACCGTGTGTTTTTATATTCTTACGGATTAATTCGTATGAGCGGATTAAAATTCGAGAAGAAAAACTTCAAAATGATTTTCGGTAACATCATCGTTATCGCAACATTTGCCGGATTATTAATCTGGATCTTCCAAGCTTATTTACCACAAGTAGCTGTTCAAGTTAAAGTAGGTGAAGAAACTAAAGAAGTTATGTATGCTTTCTTACGTATCGATAAGACAGCTCCATGGTTATTCAAAGCTATTACTTACTTAGCTGACTTAAGCTCACCACTTGCATGGTTAGCAATCGGTATCACTTTAGGAAACATTTCTTTAGGTGAAGCCGTTAAAGATAAAATGGTTTGGTACTACAGCATTGTTAAATTAATCTTAGTTCCTGCAGTATTCGTTGGAATTATCTTTGCAGTTAGCCCATTCTTACCAATGGACTCTTTAGCTTCAAGAGGTATTCTTATTATGTTAGCTACACCACCTGCAACTGTTGCCGTGGCTTATGCAATTAAATATGATAAAGAAGCAACACTTGCAAGCAACGCTTCATTACTAGGAACTGTATTAGCAGTATTCGCAATCATCTTCTGGATTGTTGCTGGATCTGTTATTTTCCCAGGATTAGGATAAACCAAAAAAGTAGATCGAATTTCGGTCTACTTTTCAATTTATATAAAATGGAGGAGATAAAATGAAAGTTTTAGCATATGGTGTTCGCGAAGTTGAATTACCAATTTTCGAACAAGTAAACAAGAAATTCGGATACGAATTAACATGTATTCCAGAATACTTAAACTCTGAAGAAACTGCTCGCAAAGCAGAAGGGTTCAAAGCTGTTATTTTACGTGGTAACTGCTGGGCAAACAAAGAAACTTTAGATATCTACAAAGAATTAGGAGTAGAGTACGTATTAACTCGTACAGTTGGTGTAAACCACATTGATGCTGAATACGCAAAATCACTAGGTATGAAATTAGGGTACGTTCCTTTCTATTCTCCAAACGCAATTAGTGAATTAGCTGTAACTTTAGCAATGACATTATTACGTAATGTTGCTTACACTGCTTCAAAAACAAGCCAACAAGATTTCACAGTAGACACTCAAATGTTTGCTAAAGAAATCCGTAACTGTACGGTTGGGGTTGTCGGTATTGGACGCATCGGTTTAACAACAGCTACATTATTCAAAGGTTTAGGTGCAAATGTATTAGCATATGACGCATTCCCTAAAGAAGGTGTTGACCATATCTGTACTCAAGTGTCATTAGATGAATTATTAGCAAAATCAGATGTGATTTCAATTCACGCTCCTTACATTCCTGCAAACGGAAAAGTAATCACTAAAGAATTCATCAGCAAAATGAAACCAGGTGCAATCTTAGTAAACACTGCTCGTGGTGAATTACAAGATATCGATGCTATCATTGAAGCGCTAGAATCAGGTCACTTACGTGGTGTTGCTTTAGATGTATTAGAAGGAGAAAGCGAAGTATTCTTCAAAG